>CAZJXY010000224.1:0-6272 GCA_964549925.1 uncultured Bdellovibrionales bacterium
GATTCTCCTTACATGCTTCTGGTGGCGCCGGTTCGAAAGGAGCGGAGAAAGCAGATGACGGCGGAGCAAGAGAAGTTATTTGGTATCGCCAAGCTCAATATTCCGCGCTCAGATATTCCGGCTGTAACACACGTGGATTACTCCGCCAGAATTCAAACGGTTGATAAAAATCACCACCCCATATTTTATAAATTATTAGAGGCTTTCTATAAGCGCACGGGTTGTCCGGTCCTAGTGAACACCAGTTTTAACGTGCGGGGTGAACCGATTGTCTGCACACCGTCGGACGCCTACCGTTGCTTCATGCGCACCGAGATGGATTGTTTAGTGATTGGTAACTATATGATCTACAAAAATGAACAGCCAAAGCTGGCCAAAGATGAAGATTGGCAGAAGAAGTTTGAGTTAGATTAGTAGTGGCAGGGTGATGATTGAGATGACCAGTTCAGTACTAGACCAACTTTTTTTTAGAAAACCGATTCGGCAGCACATTAAAGAATTTGGGTGTGTGATCGGAATTGTAACGCTAATTGTTGCTGCTGTCTTGTTAAAGAAGGATCATGCGCTGCTTGAAACCGCGATCTATGTTGCGATGGGCGGAGCAGTTTTTACTATTTTGGCTTACGTAAAGCCCTTAATTCTCTATCCGATCTGGAAGGGATGGATGTTTTTGGCCGAGAAGATGGGCGCGGTTATGAGCGTGGTGATTTTGACGGTGGGCTGGATTGTTATGGTTACCCCCTTGTCTTTTATTCTTAAAATGGTCGGTAAAGAGACGATGGATCTTAGGTTTCGCGCCGATGTCCCGTCCTACTGGGATAAGACTAAAGATACGTGGCAGCAGGGCGATTTTTTAAAGAGGCAGTTTTAACTGAATAGATCGCTTAGCATCTGCATAAATTTCCTCCTTGAAATTTCTTTAGCTCCGAGGCTCTTGGTGAATGAATTTATCACCTGAAAGTCCACCCATTCGATCCCTTCAGATGGTAAGCGACTAAATAGTTCAACTAGGCAAAGTTTTGAAGCGTTAGGCTTCAAATGAAACATCGACTCGGCGGAGACGAAACGCTCTATCCTAACTCCGTAAACTCCCCCGACTAGGTTGCCGGAGTCGTAGGCACCAACGCAGTAAGCATAGCCGGCATCAAACAGTGCAGAGTATCCTTCGATCATCTCTGGGGTAATCCAACTTTCGCCACGTTGCCTTCGTCGAGGCACAGCGCCACAAGCGCTGATAATTTCCCGAAAATTGCAGTTGAATCTTATCTCATATGGTGAACGCTTAACCTCCTTCGCCAGACTTCGTGAGATGTGAAAATCCTTTAGCATTAGGATCGCACGCTTTGGCACTGCCCACCAAAGCAGCGGAGCTTGGTCTATGGGCCAGGGGAAAATACCACCGCGATAGGCGAGTATTAGTGTGCTGACCTCCAAATCTCCGCCAATCGCCAGGATACCGTGCTCATCAGCACTTTCTACGGGAGGGAACTGTTTTACCGCCATCTATCTAATTTCCGCGAGCAACAACAAATGAAGTTATAAGACACCACCGGATGTGCTATTGCATCATAATTGGTATAATAAACATTATGAGCTTCGAAGACGAGTCAGAAACTGGCACTAAGACGATCTCGCGGGAAAAGGTCAAGCTTAAGCGGCCGCGTCAGTATAAAGTAATCTTATTAAACGATGATTATACTACAATGGACTTTGTTGTTCGGGTATTAGAAACAGTTTTTAAAAAATCTCCGGCGGAAGCGGTTCAGATAATGTTAAACGTGCATAAGCAAGGTAGAGGAATGTGTGGCGTATTTCCTAAGGAGATTGCCGAGGCCAAGGTTGAAATAGTTCATAAACTTGCCAAAGACAACGGTCATCCGCTTCGATGCACCACGGAGGAAGCTTAATGTTTAGTACCGAGTTGGGTTTTACGCTTGAAGCTGCTGCTAGGGAAGCCTCAAATAGAAGGCACGCCTTTTTTTGTATCGAACATCTTTTATATGCTCTCAGCTTTGAACAAGAAGTCAAAGGAATTCTAAAAGCCGCGGGGACTGACCTTGAGCTGCTGAGGAAAGATCTGGAGAACTTTTTTGATAAGGAAATTGAGAAAATAGATGGTCACCTTATCCAGCCGGGAGAGGATACGCCACCGATCCACACCCCGGCGGTGCAGCGAGTGTTTCAGACGGCAATCCTGCATGCGCGTTCGGCTGGGATAAAGCTAATCACATCCAAGGAGCTTCTGGTCGCGATCTTTAGTGAAGAAGAATCGAACGCGGTCTACTTTCTTGCGAAGCAGGATGTAACGCGCTTGGATATTGTCAATGTTATTACTCATGGCGTGGCTAAAGATGGTTTTGAAGTCGAGCTGCTTGAAGGTGAAACTCAAAAGGACGATCCAGAGGAAGGTGAAGAATCGGAAGCGGATACAGCGGATCAGGGCAGAGATTCAAAGGGCAAAAGGTTACTCCGCCGTTTTACTGAAGATCTAACGGAACGAGCACGTAAGGGTGAATTGGATCCGGTTATTGGGCGGAGTGCCGAGATTAGTCGTGCCATAAAAATTCTTTCTCGAAGACAGAAAAATAATCCACTTTTTTTGGGGGATCCGGGCGTAGGAAAAACCGCAATAGCTCATGGTATCGCCCAACAAATCGCAGATGGGAAGGTCCCAGAGAGTTTGAAAGATGCTACCCTCCTCGCCCTTGATATTCCCTCCCTGGTAGCCGGCACCAAGTTCCGTGGAGAATTCGAAGAGCGTTTAAAAGCTATCGTCACGGCCCTGAAAGAAGAAGCTCGTCCGATTCTATTTATCGATGAGATTCATATGATCGTTGGGGCGGGTGCAACCGGCACTGGCAGTATGGATGCCGCTAATTTACTAAAGCCAGTTCTCCAGCATGGAAAGATTCGCTGCATTGGAAGCACTACCTATGAGGATTATAAGAAAAGTTTTGAAAAGGATCGTGCGCTAAGTCGGCGCTTTTCAACGATTGAGCTACAAGAGCCGACGGTTGAAGAGACTGTGGAGATTTTACGTGGTCATAGAGGTCACTACGAGAAGCACCATGATGTGCGCTACTCTGATGAGGCACTTGAGTCAGCGGCGGAGCTATCGGCCAAACATATCTCCGATCGTTTGCTACCGGATAAGGCGCTGGACGTAATTGATGAGGCTGGAGCTGCAAATAACCTCCTACCAAAATCGAAGCGCAAGAAGCTTATCACTGAGAAAATTATAGAAGAGATAGTTTCAACTATCGCCAAAGTTCCGATTCAAAGTGTTAGCAGTTCTGATGAGGAGGTGTTGAAAAACCTCAGCGAAAAGTTAAAAGCTGTCGTGTTCGGGCAGGACAAAGCAATAGAAGCGCTTTCGCTCTCGATTAAACGGCGTCGTGCTAATATTCAGCAGGAGCATAAGCCGATCGGGTGCTTTCTATTTGCCGGTCCGACAGGCGTTGGCAAAACCGAGGTTGCTAAGCAACTTGCCAATGTCCTCGGAGTCAAGTTCCACCGCTTCGATATGAGTGAGTATATGGAGAAGCATACAGTGGCAAAATTTATCGGCGCGCCTCCGGGTTACGTGGGGTACGACGAAGGTGGGCAACTGACCGATCTGGTGAGAAAGCACCCATACGCAGTGCTACGGTTGGATGAGATCGAGAAAGCACATGAAGACATCGCAAACATTCTTTTACAGGTAATGGATACTGCTACGTTGACGGATAGTCATGGAAAGAAATCAGATTTTAGGAACGTAATCCTTATTATGACGACCAATGCAGGTTCGTCTGCGCCGAGTGCCATGGGCTTTGGCCAGTCACGGGCCAGTGACAATCGCGAAAAGGAGATTAAACGATTATTTAAGCCGGAGTTCAGGAATCGGTTGGATGAAATAGTGAACTTTCAACCGCTTCCGCCGGAAGTAATGCTTAAAGTGGTTGATAAGTTCGTACGGGAGCTAGAGGGTCAGTTATCTCAGCGGAAAATTAGGTTTATTCTGGACGAGTCAGCCCGCCAGTTTCTTGCTGAAAAGGGGTTTGATCCTCAGCTTGGGGCCAGGCCCATGGCCCGTTTGATTCAGCAAAGGATTAAAGACCCCCTTACGGATGAAATTTTATTTGGTAGGCTCAAAAAAGGCGGTGAGGTTAAGGTTTCCCTTGAAGGAGACGAATTGACCTTTAAGTATTGATTTCTTACCGTTTATAAATTTGATTTGGGAACCTCTCTGTGGATGCAAGAATCATAAACCCGTTTATTAGCTCTACCTTAAACGTGCTAAAAACCATGGCGATGGTAAACCCAGTGGCCGGGAAGCCTTACGTTAAAGCCAGTAGTGTATCCACTGGCGTTGTAACAGGCATAATTGGACTGGCCAGCGAAAAACTTAAGGGAACGATGGTTGTTAGCTTCGATAAAAGTTCCATCGTTACGATTGTAAATAATATGTTGGGGGAAGCGCATACCGAGGTGAACGACGATATTGTGGATGCGGTTGGTGAATTGACCAATATGATTTGTGGTGGGGTTAAAAAGAGTCTGGGTGACCTTGGAATGAATTTTAGTATGGCTACTCCGGTGATGCTCTTGGGAAAAGGGGTTGAAATAAAGCAGCTTACCAAGAGTCCAGTTGTGGCGATTCCTTTTGAGATGCCCGAGGGAAAGTTTGTTATAGAAGCCAACCTAGGCGAAGTTTAAGGATAATTTTCCTCCCTTCAGCCGTTTTTAGCGGTTGCCGATATTAATTCTATTAGGGGGGTTGCTTGCATAGTAACCCATTTAAATCGCTCAATTTCTTGCTTTAGCGGGTGGATTAGTATGTCAGTATTAGACTCACTAGACAAAAAGATGCCGATTCTTGTGGTCGATGACTTTGCCACGATGAGAAAGATCGTAAAAAACGCTCTACGCGCGCTGCGCTTCGAAAATGTAGATGAGGCGGAAGACGGCGTAGCGGCCTTGGCTAAGTGCCAATCAGGTAATTTTGCCCTGATTATCTCCGATTGGAATATGCCGAATATGATGGGAATTGATTTCCTAAGAGCTGTCCGTGCGGATGAACGATTGAAGGCTACACCGTTTCTAATGGTTACCGCAGAAGCGCAGAAAGAGAACGTGCTTGAAGCTGCAAAGGCTGGGGTCTCGAACTATATCATAAAACCCTTTACTCCAGATGCCTTGCAACAGAAACTAGAATTAATATTTAAGAAGTAGATATTAATTCGAGGTAAAGTCATAGCTTTCCGTCTCGTTACTTGTCCAGATACCACAGACTCGTTTACTCAATCATTATTTCTTGCCGGTGGCATAACCAACTGTCCAGATTGGCAGAGTGAGTTGGTCGAGCTTCTTTGCTCCTCTCAAATCACGGCACTGAATCCTCGTCGAGTTAGTTATCCAATTGACGATCCAAGTGTCGCTAGAGCTCAGATTGAGTGGGAACATGCTCACTTAAAGGCTGCAGCTGCAATTTCATTTTGGTTTCCAAAGGAGACGCTTTGTCCCATTACGCTTTATGAACTTGGATTTTGGGCCGCAAGCGAAAAGTTGCTATTTGTAGGTGTTCATCCGGAATACAAGAGAAAGATAGACGTAGAGATCCAGATTAGCTTAGTGAGACCGGATCTGAAGGTGGTCTACTCACTCCAAAATCTTGCAGCTCAGGTCACGGATTGGGCTAAGTCACATAAAGCATAAATCCCTTTAAGTATTCTCCCTCTGGGTGAAAGATACTTATCGGATGATCTGTTCCGGCCCCTAGAGATTTAATTACTCTTACATCTCTCTTGGCCTCAGCAGCGGCCGAGAATACAATTTTTCTAAACAGACCTGAGTCAACCACTTGAGAGCAAGAAAACGTAAAAAGGAGCCCCTCAGATTTGATAGCTTGAATCGCCAACCGATTAATTGTCTGATAGCCGCGTGCCGCTTGATTTATCGCGGTTCTATGTTTGGCAAACGCAGGTGGGTCCAGGACGATAAGATCAAATTTCTGATCGATCGATTTTAAATAGTCAAAACAATCTCCGACCACAGCCGAATGATTTGCGGAGTGACAATTTAACTTGACATTTTCTTCCGCCAGGTGAATTGCGTCTTTGGATGCATCGAGCGAAACGACAGAGGCAGCTTTATTTTTTAGTGCATATACCGAGAAGCCTCCCGAGTACGAGAATGCATTCAAGACGTTTCGACCTTTGGCATGCGATCCCACAATCGCACGGTTATCTCTCTGATCAAGAAAAAATCCGGTTTTCTGACCATGTTGAAGA
>CAZJXY010000225.1:0-6270 GCA_964549925.1 uncultured Bdellovibrionales bacterium
AAGGCTAAGAGATGCGCTTGAAAAATTGGCGCTAAACGATAGCTCATTTACCTATGAGGCGGAGACCAGCGCAGCGCTAGGGTTCGGGTTCCGTTGCGGATATCTCGGTCTCCTTCACATGGAGATCATTCAAGAGCGTTTGGAGCGCGAGTATGAATTGAACTTGGTGACCACTGCTCCTACGGTTGCCTATAACTTGGTGTATGCGGACGGTCGAAGAGAGGTAGTTGATAATCCGACCAAGCTACCCGATCCGACTCTATATGAAGCGCTAGAAGAGCCAACAGTTACCGCCACGATTCACTGCCCAAAAGATTACGTCGGAGCGGTCTTAAAACTGTGTGAAGAAAAACGCGGAGTGCAGCAAAGTATCCATATCCATATGACTCGGGCGATCATTGAGTATGAATTGCCGTTAAACGAAATCGTGATGGATTTTCATGATAAGCTAAAAAGCTTAACCAGAGGGTATGCCTCTTTTGACTATGAATTGAAGGGATACAAAGTTGATGATCTGGTTAAGTTAGATATTCTATTGAACGGTGAGAAGGTGGATGCGCTAAGCGCCATAGTGCATAAGGAGAAAGCTTATCCGCGCGGCAAAGAGTTAACTGAGAAGTTGAAAGATATTATCGATCGTCAGATGTTTGATATAGCGATTCAAGCGGCGATTGGCACAAAGGTAGTGGCAAGAAGTACGGTCAAGGCGCTTAGGAAGAATGTGACGGCTAAGTGTTACGGTGGGGATATTACGCGTAAACGGAAGTTATTAGAGAAGCAGAAAGAAGGGAAGAAACGGATGAAACAGGTGGGAAGTGTTTCGATTCCGCAGGAGGCGTTTCTTGCGATCTTGAAGTTGGAGAATTAGTTGAAGGATTGAGGGCCAATCCTTACAGGGGTAAATTGATGGGGGGAGAGTTAAACAGTGCTCTCCCCTAAATATTCACTCTCGTCCCGCTGTTTTCGGGGAAATGTTTCGGATGAAAACGATCTTCAGGCCGCCGCTTAGGTGCCGAGATGAACGATCTGCACCCCGCCACCCTTCATCATGCCTTCGAGCATCATGGCCAGGGCATCGGGCAACTGCGGAGCTTGGAGTACCGAAGGATCGGAGATCGCTGAGATCGCCCGGGCCTTCATCTCCGCGCCCATCGCCTGCATGCGTTCGCCGCTTGCGATTGCTCGCCGGCCGCGTTCGCTCGTCGATTCGGCTTCCTGGAGCTGGCTCACGATCTCGAGCTGGTCTTCCCAATCGAGAGTCTCCAGATTGGAGAAAAGCTCAGCACCCAAAGAATCCCGATGGGACTCGATCAGTTGGAGCTCTTCGTTCACGAACTCCCAACGTGAAGCTGCGAGTCCGATGTTCTCGTTGATCCAGGAGCGGAGTTCTGGCTCGATCGCTCGATGATCCCCGCCGGTCACCCAGATCCGTGCCTCGTTTGAGCGCAGCTGGATGAAGCGATCGGCGATGATCACATGAGTGCTGGTCCCATCCTGATCCTGGAACTGGAGGAAGGCTCTGCCTTCGTGGTCGAGTGCCAACGTCATCCCGTCCTCGATCTTCCCGCGCTTGAGCTCGAGAGTGGCGAGTTCGGGGATCTCGTTGGTCAGGAAATTCTCAAGTTGCCGCAGAACTTTACGTCCCTTGGCTGCGGAGATCACGAGAGCAGCGTCCTCCTCTCCGTGGGTCATCAGAAGCACGGGCTTCTTGTCCACGTTGAGGTAGTACAGCTTCCTCGGAATTCCGCATCCTTCGCAGGGAATGTCCCGTTCGGCGTAGCTGAAACCAGAGGCAGTCGAACGATTCTTGAACATAGATCCTCCCGTACCAAATCATTTCCCGTGATTTGGTCACTTTGTTGGAGCGCTGCAGTGATTTCAGTTGGGGGAAAATCCCTTCGCCGAAATTTGGGAGCTCCACTTGAAACGAGTGTAGCTGCAGCCCTTTAGTGTCAATAAGACACCATAAGGCTGCAGCCAAATTCGCTACGAGAGGTGGTGAGAGTGGTTAAAAACGGAAAACCTTAAAAAGCCCTCAAATCCTTCCATTAAACGAAATAAGAGAATATCGCTTAATGGAAGGAGGTTGAAAGAAACTACTACCAAAGTATTTAAGCGCGAAACAGCATTACGCTTATTGCTAGTTACACTTGGCCAGACCAAATGGTCTCAGACAAGCATGGGGTCATTTCCCTACGCGCTGATATTAAAAGAGCTTATAACCGGCATTTTAAGGGAATTTGGTTAGTTTCTCAACGCCACCAATTGAAAAAACCATCATTATTACAGGTAATTACAGAAACTCCGAAGAGCTGGATATCGAGATACTACTCCGAGCCAGATTTGGTGAAGCACCTTTGATACGGCTTAGGAGATTTTTGTAAGTCCTAGGTCTTGATTGAATGTAGGGGCGCAAGCCCGGAAACGCCAGAAGGACAATCAAAGTGCTCGACCCAGGAGGTGGCTTGTTGGCGGGGTTTGAATTCGGAGAATGATAGAAGAGAGTGAGGCGATTGGTGACTAGGAAAAATCCTTATTCCCCGGTCTGGGAATTTATGCCAGGCGTTTTGATACATTATATCGATCGCACCTTCGAGCATATCCGAGGCTCTGATTCCGGATTAGATCCAAGTAGAAATGGCATGATTACTGCACCTTTCGTAGCGAGTTTGAGCGGTTGAGATAATACTAAGCTATCACCGTATCACGGAAGCAATGCTCAATAAGCGAATTTGTACAAATTGGAGGCTGTAAATGAAGCTAATCGGAATAGATAGTCGAAAATTGGTTAATTCCTGGATCAAAGTAATAGCGTTGGTTACCCTCATCGCAGGCGCTGCAGAAACAGCTTTTGCGCAAAGCGTACGGGAATTCGACATAGTCGGTCACTCTAGGTACGATCAATTCTTCAAAGACGACACTCTTTCCGCGGGTCAGGCAATCATCACGTTTCGCCCGATGCAGCTTTCAAATGGCACCTACGGGATCAAGCCCCCAAAATTGCTTGATATGACCGCTCAAATTACTAGTTTTTCAAACGTCTACTATCAGTCCGCCCTTTATCTTTGCCTTGCTCGAGCCCAAGCACTTATAAGCACCCAACGCCTAAAAAATCGGGATGGCAGCACTGCTGGTTTATATATCGAGTGCGGACCGTCACCCGTTAAAATTCTTGCCCTGGGGAATATTACAGCCACTATCGATCAGTATGACCTGATTGAAATTCCATAGAATACTGTCGATTTGGAAATTTGGACCTACGACTTAGCAAGTTGGACCAACTATCCCCCCAACTGCCACTGCTTAATCGCTTCAATCGGGTGAATAAGCATCACCACATTTAAGGTTAGATTATCGCGAATCAAGATTAAGCACCCAAGCTCCATCAGTAATGCCGTCATTACCGTAATTTTCCAATTAACCTTTGAGGTAAAATAAAACCCTAAGGCGCAAAATCCCATATCTGACAAAGAGTTTGCGATAGAATCCCCGCTATACCCCAAGGCGCTAGTCACGCTTCTATAGCGGTCAATAATCAAACTTGAGTTTTCCAAGATCTCCCAGCCACCTTCTATCGTAACAGCGATCAAAAACCTAAGCGGCAAGGAAAGTCTAAGTCTAAAGAGATACAATACAGAAAAAAATATCACTCCATGGAGAAAATGGGAGAAGCTATAGTAGTCGATTATGTGCTGCGAGTTGTGTTTACTCTTTACATCGAAGTACCAAAGATAAGCTTCACCACACGAACACCACCAAATTCGTCCCATCGAGACCAATATTAGCGCTGTGATAATTACAATCGTCAGTAAGCCAAGTGAATGAATTTTCTCCCAAGCTCTCTCTTTCATATACGGAACTATACGTAATGATTGATAAAATTACCAGGATTTCATTTGAGTCTTATGCCATCTAAAAAAGGTTATTGGGTAGGGGAGGCTCTGCTCTTAAATTCAAATCAGACCAGATGGCAAAGTTACTAGAAATAGATGAAAACCCCGATCGAATCTTTGTCGTCGGAGATATTCACGGCTGCTCTAAAGAGTCGCTAGTCTTGCTTGAGCACCTGGTGCAGCAAGAAAAGCTAAGTGAAAGCGATCTAGTTATTTTTGTCGGGGACTATATCGATCGTGGCAAGGATTCTAAAGGGGTGATCGAAATCCTGGTACAGTTTCAAAGTAAGTTTCCTGGAACTATTTTTTTGAAGGGAAACCACGAAGATATGTTGATGGATTTCCTCGGATTTGGCGGAACCATGGGGAATTCGTTCTTGGTAAATGGAGGTGCGGACACAATTTCGAGCTACGGGATCTCGGTGCTCGCTGCGCCCGAAGAGATCTGTGATGCCATCCCTAAAGAACATATCTCCTTTCTTTTGGGATTGAACTCTTACGTGGTTTGCGGAAACTTTATTGTGGCGCACGCCGGATTAAACCCATTACGAGACATGCGGGCACAGCTGGATGAGGATCTTTTTTGGATTAGGGACCAATTTATCACCAACGTGCATTATTTTCAGAAAACAGTGATATTCGGCCATACTCCCTACCAAGATATATACCTAAACCCGCCTTATAAAATAGGGATTGATACCGGGTTGGTGTACGGCAATATGCTTACCTGTATTGAATTAAAGGAGAGCCGCAAGTTTCAGGTATTAGCCGGGGCAAAAAGCGTTCGGGTAACGAAGTTTTCAACCGATTCTCGTGTTGCAGCCCGGTAGAGATACGAATTAGTATGACCACAAATCAGGAATGAACCATTCAGTTTAACTCTGGAGCGATCATGGAAAAAGAAGCGTTAGAGCTGGTAAAAAAACTTTATTCGAAGCTTGATGCGGCCCACGCAGAAGCAAGGAAGCGCTTAGGCAGAGCCTTAACGCTAACCGAAAAGGTATTGTTTTCTCATATAGTCGCTTGGCCGGATAAATTGGAGCGCGGAAAAACGTTTTTAAATTTCATGCCGGATCGGGTAGCGATGCAAGATGCCACGGCACAGATGGCGATATTGCAGTTTATGGTGACAGCGCGTGAGACTGTGGCAGTGCCTAGTACGATTCACTGTGATCACTTAGTGCGTGCTTATCAGGGAGCCAAGGCCGACTTGCTCAGCGCCTTCGATGAAAACGCTGAAGTCTATGAATTTTTGCGCTCGGCTGCGGCAAAATACGGCATGGGGTTTTGGAAAGCAGGCGCCGGAATTATTCACCAAGTGGTGCTTGAACAGTACGCCTTCCCAGGCGGGATGATGATAGGAACTGATTCCCACACTCCTAACGCCGGGGGTCTCGGGATGGTAGCTATCGGAGTCGGCGGATCGGATGCTACCGATGTAATGGCGGGAGAAGCATGGGGGGTGAACTATCCAAAGTTAATCGGAGTCCATCTTACAGGTAAATTGAGCGGATGGACCGCGCCTAAAGACGTAATATTGAAAGTCGCTGGACTGCTCACCGTTAAGGGCGGCACCGGAAAGATTGTAGAGTATTTTGGACCGGGTACTGAATCGATTAGTTGCACCGGAAAAGCTACGATTACCAACATGGGAGCTGAGCTTGGAGCTACTACTTCAATCTTCCCATATGACAAGCGCATGGCGGATTACCTTAGCGTCACTGAGCGAAAGGAGGTAGCAGAACTCGCCAATAAACACGCTAAATACTTGGTGCCTGATGACGAGGTGCTAAAAGACCCGAAGAAATATTATGACGAGATCCTAGAAATCAATCTCTCTGAGCTTGAGCCGCAATGGGTCGGGCCGCACTCTCCCGATAAACTTAGAAAAGTTTCGGAGATGAAGGAGGCCTGCGCTAAGGAGTCAATCCCGGAAGAGATTAGGGTTGCACTCATCGGGAGCTGCACTAACTCGTCATACGAAGACATCAGTCGCTGTGCCAGTCTGGCTGAGCAGGCTAAAAAAGCAGGACTTAAATCAAAGATATCATTTATGGTCACACCGGGCTCAGATCAGATCTTTAACACGATTCAGCGCGATGGTCAGCTTCAAGCGTTGACCGAGGCGGGCGGGCAGGTGTTGGCAAATGCTTGTGGTCCTTGTATCGGACAGTGGAAGCGAGATGATATAAAGCAAGGGGAGAAAAACGTTATCGTTACGAGTTATAACCGAAACTTCGCCAAGCGAAACGACGGAAACTCTGAGACTTTAGCTTTCGTTGGTTCCCCGGAATTAGTCACAGCCGTAGCCTTTGCGGGAAAGATCACCTTTGATCCGCGTAAAGACTCGATTAAAAACGGGAACGGTAAGGAGTTT
>CAZJXY010000226.1:0-6266 GCA_964549925.1 uncultured Bdellovibrionales bacterium
ACCGTCTCTGGCCTTTTCAATATACGGTGCTATCTGCTCGGGTACTTTCATTTCGCTAGCACAGCCTTACAATAATCTCAAAATCTTTGGACTGACCAAACGCAGTATTTTGGCGCTGTTCGACACCACAATAAGTTGCCGATTTAGCTTTAAGTGCTTTTACAATCTGTTCGATTGCCGTGTATGATTCAGCCGACCCTTCTATTCGGATTTGATCTTCTTTCATCGTGAGCTTATAAATATTAACTTCCTTGTTTTTTGGTAAATCTTTAGAAAGCTCCAAAGCAGCGTCTAAGATTGATAATTTAGAGAGCGACCCGAGATCCTTTAGCTGCTGTTCAATTGCCGCCACTTCTGTGCTAAGCCGAGTGATCTCTTGACCGGGGGTTACGCTCAATGTTGGGATATTTTTGGTGATCTGTTCTGCAAGGCCAGATTGAATCTTAGAAATCCTTCCTTCTCTAAGGAAGTAGATACAGATGAGGCTAATCAGGAAAATCCCTAAAGTGACGGCAAAGTGGGGAAGCAGAGCCTTTAAGCCTTTGACCAACTCGGCAAACTGGGGTCGATACGAAAATTCTCCGGTTCTAAAATTTGCCCCGACCTTTGCTATCCGTGATTCAGTGCAGCATGCTGCAAGTGTGGCGAGATCGTTCGCGCCGCGTTCACCCCGCACCAACTCATTGACACTGACCTCAGTGATCTCCCGACCGACTACTTGCTGGACATCACTGGCGCTTACAGCCGAACCGAATAGATAGATCTTCTGGAGATTCACGGAGTGCTGACGCTCCTCTGCAGCAATCGCTAGTTTAAGTCCTTGTAATAATGCGCGCTTCTCTTGATCAGAGAGCGCGTTTGGCGCAGGCTCCGAGTTGAGGGGATTTCGCTGAGGGCTCCAAAGTAATCTGGTTGCCCTGGTTCGACCATCAATTGCGACCGCGAGTAGATAATGGGGATGTTCAGCCCAAAGAACGGCGGAGTTATCCTCAAAATAATGGGGAGCAAGGGTATAGGGGACGCCTAATACATCGAGCGGCGAACAAAGTATGTGAGGATCAATTTCAGCGGCTTTGCAGAAATCCAAAACATTTCTAACTTCCGCTTTAGGCACCATTCCAACGTGCACGCTGTAACGGTTATCTGCAGTCGGTCCAAGAACGTTATGATCGAGTACGAAGTCAGCCACGTCAAAGGGAACGACGTCTTGAACCTCTAAATCTAAGACCTTAGAGATCCGACGATCGTCTGAAAACGGGAGCTCAAGGTTTAATGAGAGGTAGTCCCTACTCGGGAGCAATACGACAGATTGAAACCAAGGAGTGGTGAACCGCCGCACGGCCTCCTTTAGCTTCTCAGCTAAGGGTTCGCTCTTGGCCTTAAAGGAAAGCGATTCGTTCGGGACAGCGTTAGTAGTGTCCATGCCTTCTTGGGCAGGTTGGGGTGTTTTTGTCTCGGAAGATGTGTCGAAGGATATTCCATTCAGATCAACTTGGGCCGACTCTATTACGCGGAGTTCCTTCCCTTCAAAGCGGGCCACCACCAATTTTGCTGGAGATGAAGAAAGGTCTATGGAAAGGGTCGCCTCTGACATTAACACAAAGTTTTACATAGGAGATAAGAACACGGCAAGAGAAGTAAGAGCAGTCCAGAGTAGAAATATCGCTAAAACTGTCACTAAGACAAAGACAGCGCTAATAGATCGATCTCAGTGCTACGGCAGTCGTAAAGGTGTCCACCGCGCCCTTTGGTGACATCACTTTAAACTGAAGTTCGACCATCGATGGAAGTTTAAGATGATTATCGCTACCCCAAGAAGTTGCCCATTCATTATTCTCTCGATCAAAATACCTAAAACGTAAACCCAGAAGCTCTTTAGTAATTGGGAAGACCATAAGCTTTTCCTTAGCCTTCTCTTCCGGTTTCATCACGGGAACCTCTTCCCGCACTAAATAAAAAGTCTTAGAATCCGGATCCTCTGGGTCCTCAGCAACGCGGTAAGTGATTTGTACGACGCCGGAATGGGCTCCGCCATCGGGAAGGTACTGACCGCCCTCCAGTGCAACAAAGCTAATCAAATCTCCCGGCTCTCCGTTACTCAGAGTTCCCTGAATTCCGACAAGATTGATTTTTGAAGAAAGTTGAGTCTGCTTTTCTGTGTCGGGATGGATCAATAGGGGGATGCCGCTAAAGGCGAGCTGCAGCTCCCGGGAAATTCGATTTATGATTGCACCGGCAATACGATCAGAATCTCTACGATCATCTAAAATTTCTTTAGTCAAAACTATATTGTTCAAGGCGCTGTAAGTGATGCCGACAACAATCGATAATATGGCGAGCGAGATAACAATCTCAATCAGGGTAAAGGCCCGATCCTGACTGGAGCGGTAAGATCTATTGTTGGGCATTTTCCTCAGCCTCCAATTTATCAAGATCCTCCTGATCGTTTGGAATAAAGTAATAAACTGTAACCACATCAATCGCATTGCCGCTCCACGCAAGGGAAAGGGTAATTCGCTTCAAAGCGGTGGGATTTTCGTTCACCGCCCAATCTTCTACTACCAAAGTGCCAGATAAGTTATCAGCTCGACCCTTGAGATCTTGATCCTCGGAATCAACTTCCACGAACTTGGCCATTATCTCAGTTGCCGTTCCGTTTAGGGTCTGGTTCTCGATCGGTTCAGTGCTGGATTCGATTGCGGCAAGAACCCTTCTGGCGATAAGCATAGCTTCAACGCGGTTACGATCCGAAATCGACTGATTTAAGATGGCGCTTTGCAGTCCCAGCAGTACCACCAGAGATGTAGCCAGGATAAATAAGGCGATAATGATCTCAATTAGGGTGAAGCCAGACTCAGGCCTCACCCTTTTTCTTTCGGCCATAGGTCCATTCAAAATCTTTGTCTTCTCGATAAATTTCCGTGTTTCCTGTGAAAGGGTTTACCAAAATCGTGACTACCCGACCGGTGCTCTGCACCAAATGTACAACGGAGAACTCCGAGAAACCCCGCGGTGAGAACAATATAAAAGGTTTTCCGTCAGTTACCTTCCCGCGCATAGTGCGCACATCTCTAATTTTAGAACCCCCAGCGACCATAACCGGCTCATGCAGCGACGGTAGGGAAGGCGGCGGGATAAAGGTTTGCACTGAACCGATCGATGGGTTTAGGTAGGCCGAGAGTTCTAAGCTCACATTGCCGACATCCGATAGCTCAGCCAATTTCTTATCACCCTCGATATCTTCCTCCACTTTCAAAAGTCCGACTTGGTATGTTTGCCGCTCCAGATCGAACTCCACACGGTAAAAGGCTTGGTCGACCACCGCCTGATAATGGAGAAAAATCATAGTCTCAGAGAGTCGTCTGATGAAATTCTCCTCTTTCCAGAAATCAAGCGATCCGCTGCGGACGATGGCTAAACTTGTGACCACTGCAATTATGATCAGCACGAGCATTAACTCGATTAACGTAAAACCTGAATTCCTATTTTTGAAAGATGCCTTTAATCGCGCCGATTTTATTTGCAGCAGCATTTACTCATGGACCGTTTTCAATAAGGTCAGCTGCCGCCCCGGTTCCGCCGTCGATCCTGTCAGAACCAAGAGACTTTATCGAATAACTTTTTCCGTCGGTTTGAAAAAGGAAGGGAGTTCCCCATGAGTCCTTAATCCCATCTTCATTGGTCAGGGCGATAAAGGCAGCACCGGTCTCAGCAGTGCCCTTAACCAGAGCTTCCAAAGTTGGGGGCAGAGACTGATAGCGCATGTTGAAAATGTTTATGCTATTTTTTAAGTCTTGCAACTTAACCTTAGTAGCAAGCTGCCTTGCTTCATCTGCACCGGCTGTGATCTTTCCAACTACAATCGCCATGATTACAGACAAGATAATAAGCACCACAATGATTTCAACTAAGGTTAAACCCCTTTCGGATTTTAATGATGCAACTAGTAGTCTCATAGAATTTCCCTAAAAATCACTTAGTGTAGGGTATAGATTATAAACTCCATTCAAATTTCGCCATAGCCTTAACGCTGAACTACTTTAATCAGGTCAACCATCGGTAATAGCACAGAAATTACAATTGAGAATACGACGAAACCAAGGACTATCATCATTAGCGGCTCAATCAATGAGGTCAGTCCGGCTAGAGTAGCATTTACATCGTTCTCATAAGACTTGCCGGCTTTAGAAAGCATCTGCTCTAACCGCCCACTGGTTTCACCGACCGCAATCATGTGGGTCAGCATCGGGGGGAATAGTTTTGACTTGGCGAGCTCTCTGGCCAGGCTCTTACCTTCTCTCACACCGTCTCTGGCGTCCTCCAGGGCTTTTCTCAAATGTACGTTCTGTACGATGTTGCGTACGATATCTAGAGCTTCGAGTAACCCGACACCATTTGATAGAAGCGTGCCAAGAGTGCGAGCGATTCTAGCAGTGTTGACTTTAAGCAAAAGCGGTCCAGAGATTGGGAGCCGAAGAAGAAGGCCGTCGACTCGCCAACGACCCTTTTCCTGGGAATAATAAAACTTCGATCCCGAAACCAGACCTATCCCGAGTAAGATTGCCAGCGGCCAGTAGGTTGTGATCCCGTGAGAGATCCAGAGCACAATCTGCGTGGGAAGCGGTAAGGTCGCCCCCTGCTTGATAAAAATATCCACGATTGTTGGTACTACAAAGGTAAGCAGTCCGATTACTACTAAGGTACAAAACCCCAACATTAAAATCGGATAAAACAAAGCGGAGCTAACCTTTCTGCGTAATTCAAGCTGAGCCTCTAAGTAATCAGCTAAATTTTCCGCTACCATATCTAAGGTCCCGGAAGCCTCGCCCGAGCGCACCATATTAATATATAACTTTGGAAATGCGCGCGGAAATTTTTGCATTGAGTGGGCCAATCCCGAGCCCTCCTGCACATCCTCTTTTAGCGCTATTAAAACCCTACGCAAGACGGCCGATTCAACTTGCTCGGAGAGCGCATGCAGAGTTTCAACCACTGGAATCGATGCGCCCAGAAGGGTCGAAAGTTGGCGTGTCGCCACCGCAAGATCTTTTAACTTAACCTTGTCACTTTGGAAAAAAAGTTTAACATCTTTAGACTTATTCTTTGCGACTTCGTGACTCTCCTTCACGTCAGTCGGGAAAACCCCCTGAGATCTTAATTTCTGACGGGCGACTCGGGGAGACTCGGCATCAACAGTTCCTTTGGTCTGTTTCCCGTTGCGATCGATCGCTATATATTCGTACATTGGCATGGCGCTATGCTACGTCTTCCATCGTTACGCGGAGAACTTCCTCAACCGAAGTGATTCCAGCGAAAACTTTAGCTGCGCCGTCCATCCTTAGAGTCTTAAATCCTTTGGAGAGAGCCAAGTTTCTAATTGCACCGCCGTCACTTCGCTGAACGATTAATGATCGAATATCGTCATCGATTATTAACAGCTCGTGAATCCCGGAGCGGCCGCGATAGCCGGTGTTCTGGCAGGCCGAACATCCCTTCTCGCCGGGACGGTAAACTTGGCGGGTTGGAATAGAGTTGGCAGCAACCCCAAGCCCGCGCAGCTCTTGATCGGAAATCGCGTAAGCCTCGCGGCAATTTGGGCAAAGCCGCCTAAGTAACCGCTGAGCCATCACTGCTAAAAGACTTGATGAGACTAAAAAAGGCTCAATTCCGATATCTACTAGGCGCGTTATCGCGGTTGGGGCGTCATTGGTATGCAAAGTTGAAAGTACCAAGTGACCGGTCAATGACGCTTGAATGGCAATTTCTGCCGTCTCTGCGTCTCGAATTTCTCCGACCATCACCACATCGGGGTCTTGGCGCAAAATTGAACGGAGTCCACTTGCGAAGGTAAAGTTTATCTTCGGATTAACCTGCATTTGGCCAATCCCATCGAGTTGGTATTCAATCGGGTCTTCGACTGTCAGAATATTTAATTCAGGCGATTTGATTTTGCTGAGGCAGCCGTACAAAGTGGTTGTCTTACCGGAACCGGTCGGACCAGTAACCAGAATGATACCGTGAGGGCGGTTAATTAACTGCTCAATCACGGAGAGAGTCTCGGCATCAAACCCGAGCTGCTCTAGCTCGATCGTTGCTCCGCCTTTGTCTAGTACACGCATTACGATGCGCTCGCCAAACTGAGTGGGGATGGAAGAAACCCGCAGATCAACATCCTTTCCTGCGATTTTTAATCCAATCCGGCCGTCCTGTGGTAGCCGTTTTTCGGCAATATTGAGCCCCGCCATAACCTTGATTCGCGAGACTAT
>CAZJXY010000227.1:0-6264 GCA_964549925.1 uncultured Bdellovibrionales bacterium
GCCGGATTGATTTGAGAAACTCAAAATTTGAGTGGCTACTTTGTTTTTCTGAGCTGGAGTGCCAAGCTTGGAGAGGGCTTGAAGGAATTGAGCCTTACCAAAAAGGGTCATATCGGATGTGTAAGGCTCAAATCTTGAAATTTCACTCTGACCTAGCTCGTCAGCTAATGCAGCTAACGCTACGGCTCTCGAAGTTGCGGCCATCCCCTTAGTATAAAAATCAGGATAAAGATCTTGCTTTAGGAAGTTCTTCAAATAATCCCTAAGTTTTGTCTCAACTTGAGCAGGGACCGCATATCCTAGAGCCTTGACCCAATTGAAGGCGAGAGCGGTGTAAGCACTTAAATATGGAGAGGCATACCGATCCTCGGCCACATAGTAGCTCATCCCGCCGTTTGGAGCTTGAAAGGATTGAGCCAGACCAAGGCTCTTATTGGTCAGAGTATCAGCCTCCTTCCAGATGAAACTTGGATCGACAAACTCTTTCAGTTTTAAAAACTGTGCAGCGATTACCCCTTTTGTGAGAATCTGTTCCCAACAAAGGTAGGGGTACGCGCTGATGTAATCAAATGCACCGCGCAGAGACGGTAAGATACTAGCCGAAGCGTTGAGTGTAAGTCCGCCCTTGTCCGCTCTGACGTTCTCGGGGAAAAGCACCGGTACTTTGGCAGATTCGCTCTTTTCATCCAGCGAGCCGAAGGTTGCACTGCTATGTAAAACAAACGCCGGGTGTACAGCCATTGAGACTTTTACTCCGTCGCTATCAATCTGATCTTCTGCCGTAACTTCAAAATTAATCGATCCATCACGCGCAGCTTTTAACGGGAATGTGACTGCTTGGCGCTTAAAAGGCTCAATCTGAACGGTCTGTTCCAATGAAACAGGGGCATCTAGCGCATCACCGCTCGCTTGACCTTTAATCTTTAATTCGCGGGCACTCTCAGTGCGATTCATCACCGTAAATTTTGCTTCGACCTTATCACCCTCTAGCAGCTGATTGGGGATTGCTGCTCTAATTTCCGTGGGCTTATTTACTTTGAAAGTAGTATCTCCAAGTCCCATCAGGTCATCTTTGGTCATGGCGAGTACAAACACTTGCCAACCGGTAAGATTATCCGGAGCCTTAAAGGAGATCTTTGCTTTCCCATCTTTGTCTGGCTTGATAGATGGGTTCCAGTACGAGACATATTTAAAGATAGTGCGCATGTCGATCTTACCGCCGCCGCCGTCTCCGCCTTGGTTTGCTCCTTTTTTCTCAAATTTCTGTCGGCCGACAAGCATCTTTAAAAGATTATAGTTTTCGACATCGAGAGTATCTAAGTTGTAAAACCCTCTGTACGGATCAAACTGCGCTCGACCGCCCGAAAGTAGATCATAGACAGCTTGATCTAAAACTGTGACAGCAAATTCCATCTGTGGGACTTCACCCTTCTGGTTCGCTGCCTGAATTTCGACCTCTACATTCTCTCCGGGTTTATAAATTTCAGAGTTGGATTTGGCCGAGATCTTTAGTTGCTTGGCTGGGTCTTCGACCGTTATCTTTGAGTACCCCATACGAAAAGCAGGTTTCCCAAGATCGACTGCACCGATTTCAAGCGGCTTATCGACCCGTGGAGACGTCAAGACCACAGAGAAATAAAATCCTGGTATGTAGTCTGCGGTAATAGGAACCTCTAAAACCTCGGAACTTTGCGGGAAGTCTTGCACCCAACTTTTTAAGATCCCGTAGCGCTCAATTGTAACTAGCCCCTTTGCGCCGGGATAAGGGTTTTGAATTAGAAACTTGGCGGTATCTCCAACCTTAAGTGTCTCTTCTTCTGCGATGATCTTTAGCTCAGTAGTTTCTGGACTTTCCCAGAGAATCTCACCCTTACCGCTAGCCCACCGTTCAATAACAGTCTCATGTGCGCGGCGTGCGGTGTCTTGCACCGTTGCGGTGATTTTAACTAAACCTGGTGCGTCCGGTGTGAAGGCGCAGTCAAGCGGTGTTGAAAGCGATTCAACTTCGCATACAGAGACTTCACGCCAGACTCGATCATAATTAGTGAGGTATGCATTCCCGGAGCTTTTAACCCGAGAAGCTACGATCTCTTGTCTTTCTACCTTGGCGCTAACTTTTGAGCCGGCACGCGGTTTTAAATCCTCAGCGATAACGAGTAGTGAAAACTTACTCTCCTTTCCGGCTTCCAGGATCCAGTCATCTTGGCGCACGCCGACATAGCGATCTCGTCCAAAAAATGTGCTTGAGTCTCTTGCGGCAACAAACTTGCCGCGGTCGTCTTGAACTGAACCTTCAACGGTCAGATTCCCGTACAAAATATCTGCAACATTTAGTTCGAAACTTTGGTCGGTTTCGCCTTGGGAGTTTAATTTGAACTCCTGCTCAAATGCCTGAACCTCAGAACGAGTATCGTCGGTCGAGAATGAGAACTCTTTTAACTCATTATCGTTTGGAGTAATCGATTGCGGATATACTTTGGCGCTAATTCGCACTTTAGCATCGGCATATGGCCCCCCGGCATGTAGTTTTGCATCAAGATGAACCTCGACCGTATCGCCGTTCTTGTAACTATCTTTTGGAAGCTCGGCTGTGACTCGAAACGGTGCAGGAGTAAAGTCGCTGACTAATACTCTAAGCGGCTCCCACTTGTTCCTGGAGAATGAGGGGCTAAGCTCAAAGCGATACCAACCAACCGCGCCGTTTTTTGGAATCTCGAAGGAGTCGCTATATGAGCCAAACTCAGATAAGGAGATCTTTTCCTTCCTCCAAACTTCACTATTTAAGGGGTTATAGACAACTAAGGTATAAGAACTTTGCGGAGGCGCGATAAATTTCATCTCGTTTTGGTGGCGCACATAGATTTTAAAATCTAAGGTGTCACCTAAACGGTAAATTCCTTGCGCTGTAGTCCCCCAACTTTTGAGGTGTCCGAACTGCCTCTCCTGCCATGAGTAAGTGCCAAGGGAGTAGGCTCGAAAGTCGTAACTTAAGGGCATCAGGGCGAGGTCCTGCCCCTTTCGCACTCCGACCTGTAGATGTGCAAGGTTTCTCTCCCATTGATCGAGCTTTTGAAGCTCTGGATCGAGCCGATCTACGCCCGGCAGCTGCACAACTCCGGAATCATCGGTGAGACCTTCGGCTGCAAACGGGGCAAGCGGGGTTGGAGTTTTAAGATTTCCGGAATTTACGAAAACTGAGGCACCTTTCACAGGTTTGCCGGTAGTAAGATCGGTTACCCAAACAACCGAAGTAAAATGACCGATCTTTGCGTGAACGTGAAACGGGGTAATCTGAGACATGAAATCGACACCGCCGCTCTGAATTGGCTTAACCGTACTGGTATTGGACGAAGGGGAGAGCTGGCCCCAGATAACTCCGGATTTTGCGGGAAGTAACTTCCTAACTCCAAGCGGTATAGGATAGGCCACATCAAGCACCGGATTAATCGAAAGTGAATCCTTTAAGTTGGAGCGAATGCCGGAAACTGTCAGAGTGGAATAGGTCAGATCTATCTTATCTAAGTTCGTAACGATGATCGGAACTTCAGAATCGACATTTTTCTCTAGAACCGAGACTTGATTTTCTAGATGATACCTTGGTCGTCTATGATCGGTCTCGAATCTTATATCAAAGTCAGCGCTAAGCTTTCGACCGAACTCATCGCTAATCTTTTCTCCAACGCCGTGGACCTGATAAGTATCAGCCGCTTTTAAGAATGACGGAAGCGGAACTCCGTAAAGGTTCCCGCTCTTATGCGGGTAACTCAAATTGCTATAGGTGTAGACCTCTTCCCAAGGATTAAAATCGGTGCGATCGCCGGAAAGGGAAGGGGTGACTGCCACTCCGTCTTTGATCCCTTCTTTAACCAGTGGAGAGGAAAAGATTAGTTCAATTGAATTTAATGGGTCGCAGCGTGATGTATCAGCGATCTCTTGTCCCGGCGTAACGGTTACTGATTGCTCTTGGATGTTATAACACCTAACCCCTTCGAATTTAAATTCGGGAAAGGTATCAAGCTCAACAATTACTTTATCGTCGACACTCTCTTCTGTGCCCTGAGATGGGCGGATACCCGGCTCGACTTTTACCGGAACGGTTACTCCGGGGGAGAGTTGATCGGATGGAGAGATTAGCCACTGAAAGTCAGATCCATCTTCGACAGGTTTTGCTTTAGCTTCGATCCGACCGTGTGTAGGGTCATCGAAGAAAAGATGATCTTCGATCTCTCGTTCTGAAACTTTTTGATTGAAGGTGATATTTATTGAAGGTGTTCCAGGACCGCTCCACTCTTCAAACCACTGAGACATAACTTTGGGTCGCTCAGTGATCACTTCGAAATTTTGCTCACTCCCTAAAGTTACCCCTTCAAAACTTTGAAACTCAGGCTTGACGGTAATCTTATACTTGGTCGAAGTCTGGAGTGTCCGTTCGCTGCCGAGTTGGCAAGCAAGCGTTGTGATATTTAGCCAACGCCATTCACAACCTGGGTTTGGATCTATAGTAATTGGGATCTCGTCAGCGCGGCGGTCCATCCTTCCGAGCGGCACCATGGTGCGATCAAATTCGAAAACGATCTCTCTACTTGCCGGAACGTCCTCACCGCTTGGGGTGACTCGAATGAGGTTTAAGTTCTCGGCTGAGGCGGAGCCGATTAGGGTGATGAAGAGCAGAATGTTTAGAATTATGCGGTTCGGTACCATCGAAAAACCCGAAGAAAGGAAAATTTCGGGTACTATAGTAATGCCGGTAGGGAAGTGCAATTTACCTATCGTTGATGGGGGTTTTGTGGAGTTTTTGATGTGGTGGGGGGAGGTGAAACAGGTAGGGTGATAGAAAATCACAGGTCTAGATCTTGGAGCTCAGCTCTGAATGTAGGGATGGGACAATTACAACTCAGCCAGCCACCATCGGTCCATTGCCGCCAGAGTAATAACCCGGGCCCGAGGCGAGTTCCTTTACCGATCTAATCGGATGCAATACTAAGTTAATTGCTCCACCGACAGCACGCCCCACAGCGTAACCGACGCTTGGGGAGCGCTCCGGTTCAATCGCCGCCAACCTAGTAAATTCTTCTCTAGTTAACAATGATTGGAGCCCTTCTATGCGAGATGGTGGAGTAGCCCACTCTTTGAGTGAGTCAATTGGGTGAAAAATGCTTTTGGTTATTCTGCCAAAGGTCTTTCCTAGAGCAGTCCCTAGTCCCTCGGCAAACGATCGTGGAGAGCCATCCACCCAGACCTCATTGCTTTGGTGCCGAGCACCTATTTGCAGCCTCGGATTAGTTTTATCCACGGCGTCGAGAATACCTTGTCTTTCTGCTGGCGTCAGTCTCTCGAACTCCGCCCGGACTCTATCGACTTCCGTTGTCGGAGACGCATCAGTTCGTTCTCTCGCTGCACTTGGGCCCGCCAAGGATTGAAAGAGTGCATCGCTTTCGGGTGTGCCGGGATCAGGAAGCCGGTATGTTCTAGTGGTGCCTGAGGAGTGTGTTGGACTCATATTTTTAGTTATGCGGAATGGAGAAGAGGAGGTGTCTCTATCACGGTTAAATATCCCGATTTGATGAGTGCCAATACTCGAATAAGCCAAAATTCTTCCAAAAATGATGGCTAAGGTCACTATATATATAGTTATATCAGTGGGTTAAAACATCTAGGGGAATAGTTGCTAAAATTCATGAAATTTGGCATCTAATCCCCTTATGTACCCTCGCACTCTTGATATAAGCACGAAACTAAACCAGAAGTCCCATTTCCTGCTGGGGGCACGTCAGACAGGGAAGAGCACCCTGATCGCTAATGCCTTTCCGGACTCTAAGAAATTCAACCTCTTGGCCGCTGACACATTTCGCGAACTCAGTGCCAATCCGGAAATGATTCGGGAATCATTAAAACCAAGTGACAGAATAATTATTATTGATGAGATCCAAAAGCTCCCTAGTATCTTGGATGAAGTTCATCTCTTGATTGAGCGAGACAAGAACCTACGCTTTGTCTTAACCGGAAGTAGTGCTCGCAAATTGAGACGTGGGGGGGCGAATCTATTAGCGGGCCGAGCCTGGACTGAATATTTATTTCCACTGACTTCGGCTGAGGCTGGAATCGCTCAGCTAGCCAAACTAATTTTAATTGGCGGGCTCCCAGCCGTTTTAGATTCCCCTGATCCCTGGCGAGATCTAAAGGAGTATGTCGGTGTTTATTTGCAGGAGGAGATCAGGGCGGAGAGTTTAGCAAGATCTATCGAAGCTTTCTCAAGATTTGTGA
>CAZJXY010000228.1:0-6263 GCA_964549925.1 uncultured Bdellovibrionales bacterium
AGGATGCGCTAGACCCTGGTAGCTTTCTTCTGGGGGCAATATACGCTTCAGATTATTTTGTCTGTTATAATTGCCACAAAGAGCATTCCTTAATATGTAACTCTTTGTGGTCTTTGTGTATTTAGTGATATAGCAAATTTAACAGCGGTTAAATTCTTTCTTTTTAGATAGTTTGCGATGAAAATTCTTGTTCCGATTAAGCGCGTTCCGGATTACGCGACGAAGGTGAAGATCAAATCCGATGGAAGTTGGATCGAAGAGGACGGAATCAAATGGATCGTAAATCCCTTCGATGAGATAGCAGTGGAAGAAGCTCTAAGAATTAAAGAGAAGGGCAGCGCTACGGAGGTTGTGGTTATGACTATCGGCCCAACTGATGCCAATCAGCAACTTCGCTACTGTATGGCTATGGGTGCCGATTCTGCTGTGCACGTTGTTGCTAATGGTTGGATAGATTCAGATTTGGCCTCGCGAGTAGCGCTCGAGGTGTACAAAAAAGGGGGGTATGGCTTAGTTATCATGGGCAAGCAAGCGATTGATTCTGATGCAAATCAGACTGCTCAGCTACTGGCGACACGTTTAAATTTACCGCTTGCGTCGTTTGCCTCGAAAGTTCTGATCGAGGGTAACGTTGCTACGGTCACGCGTGAAGTGGACGGTGGATTAGATACAATTAAAGTGCCCATGCCATGTGTTATTTCAACCGACTTGCGCCTAAATGAGCCGCGCTATGCTTCCTTGCCCGGAATTATGAAAGCTAAGAAAAAACCGTTGGAGGAGATTGCCATTGATTCTCTCGGAGTCTCCTTGGATCCAAAAGTTAAAGTGCTTCGACTCAATCCGCCGCCGCAAAGAAAGGGTGGTAAGAAGGTGGACTCCGTTCCGGCTCTTGTGAAAGCGCTTAAAGATGAAGCCAAGGTAATTTAGATTTTCTGGTTGCTAGGTATGGGAAATGTTCTGATTTTGTTGGAAAGTTCTAGCGGAAAGATTAGCAAGGGGAGTTTGGCAGCGCTATCTGCTGCAAGGGCGATTCAAAAAATTTGGGGTAAAGGGAAAATCGTATCGTTAACTCTGGGAGCTGGCGCAAGCGCGGCAGCAGATCAGGCACTGACATTTGGAATCTCCGACGCTTACTTCTCCGAAAAACCTGAGTTTGAGAAATTTTTGGCTTCAAGCTATGCCCAGGCTATAGCTGAATGTGCGAAAGCTGCTCAAGCTGATGCAGTAGTAGGCGTAGCAGGCACGACCGGAAAGGACGTTTTTCCGAGGGTGGCTGCAATTTTAGATGCTGGTCAAGCATCAGATATCGTGGCTGTAAATTCTGACGGAAGTTTGAAACGGCCCATGTTTGCCGGTGACGTTTTTGCTGATGTCGAAATAACCACAGCACTTAAAGTGATCACTGTTAGAAGCACGGCGTTTGCTGCAGCTTTACCCGAGCAGGGCGGAGGTACAAAAAAGGAGCTTGCGGTAAACCTCTCCGGGAATTTGGGCGAGCCGGTCTCTTTTGAAGCTTCGGGTGGCGATAGGCCTGAGCTGACTGAGGCCAGTATTGTAGTGAGTGGAGGACGGGCGTTAAAATCGTCTGAGACCTTCATGCAAATTATGTCACCATTGGCTGATGTTCTTGGCGCGGCAATTGGGGCTTCTCGGGCAGCCGTCGATTCTGGATATGCTCCAAATGATTGGCAAGTTGGTCAAACTGGAAAGGTTGTGGCTCCCTCGCTTTATGTTGCTGTCGGGATCTCTGGAGCTATTCAGCATCTTGCCGGGATGAAAGATTCAAAGACAATCGCTGCGATAAATAAAGACCCGGAGGCCCCGATTTTCGAGGTTGCTGACTATGGGCTGGTTGCGGATTTATTTACTGCTGTGCCTGAACTAGTGGAAGAGATAAAGAAAGCCAAGGGTTGATTTCGCGTGGGACATCAGAAAAAAAAGAGTAGGGCCAGAAAGCAATTTTTGCTTCTCATCCTTTTTTTGACAGCAGTTATAGCAGGGGCCGTATACGCAAATCACATTTATGAGGAGAGTTCGTTACTTTCAATTCACTTTGTCTCAGCTGATGGCAAGAAAACCCCAGAATATAAGCTTAGCGTAGCTGCCACAGAAGTTGAGCGCGGAAAGGGGCTGATGTACGTTAAAGAAATGCCGCGTGACCGAGGGATGTTATTTGTCTTTCCTACGAAGGAGCAGCGCAGCTTTTGGATGAAAAACACCTATATCCCGCTCGATATGATTTTCCTAGGCGAGAATCTAGAGGTTGTGGGCCTGCTCGAGAATGTGCCCGTTTTAAATTCGGAATCTCGTAAAGTGGATAAGCCAAGTAAGTTTGTGGTTGAGTTAAACGGCGGAAGTCTTAAGCCTTTCGCCGTTGGTCCAGGGTGGAAAGCAGTATTTAATAAGGCTGTTCCCGTAGCTCAATAAATTTACCGATCGGGTCCCGTCGATTCAGATTTATCAGCGCTAGGTGCAGCCAACTGCAGCCCAGAGGACGGGGCACTTTTTCTAACTTTCCCGCCGTTATTTCGAAAGCTATAGTCTAGGTGATGAGCGACTCAAAGCGATCTACTCGGCTTGGAAGAATGGCGTTGTTAATTACCGTATTTGTTACCGGTTGCTGTGTCTTGGTAGTTGAGATTGCAGCGACTAGAATATTGGCACCGTATTTTGGAAATACAATCTACACGGTCTCAAGTGTGATAGGGACCTGCTTAGCAGCTCTAAGCCTTGGGTATTATCGAGGAGGAGTGCTTGCAGATCGCTCTCCATCTCTGCACTTTTTTTTTCGTTCCATCTTACTAGGTGGAGTAACAGTAGCTTTTACTCAGCTTTTGAATGTAACCCTGCTCCCAGAACTTGGATATAATTTCTCGCTAGCTTGGGGATCTCTGATCCTTTCAGTCCTTCTATTTTTCATCCCCTTTTACTTGTTAGGATTGTTATCACCGTACGCAATTAAACTTTACACTCTAAATTTTCCAGAGCGTGGAACTGGCACTGCAGCCGGGGAGATTTTCTTCGCATCGACCTGCGGGAGTATTTTAGGAAGCGTGGCAACCGGGTTTTTTCTAATTCCGTACTTCGGAATCTCATCAATTATGTTGGGAGTCTCGGCAGTTTTAGTTGCCTTGGGCATCGCTGGTTGTGTGTACGCCAAGGCTGCACCATCTGCCTTATTGCCCGGGGTAAGCGCTATTATTTGCATAGTCTTAGCGTACCTCGGCTCTACCGTCCTCCCAGAAGGGATCGTTTACGCCAAAGATGGTGAGTATGAACAACTTCGGGTTCGAGAAGTCGTGGAAAAGGAGAGAAAAGTTCGTCTTTTGCTACAGGATCGCAGTGCTTCTGGTGGAATGTATGTCGATACAAAGGAGTTATTTCTTCCGTACACCAAGTACTACACATTATATCAGCTTTTTAAGCCCCGCCTTTCTCGTGCCGTTGCGATAGGCGGGGGGACATACTCAGTTCCAGCAGCGCTGATCGCAGAGCAACCAGATTTAATTTTAGATGTAGTTGAGATTGAGCCGTTTCTTTCAGAGCTTGCTAGCACGTATTTCGCGCTTGAGCCAAATGCCAGATTACGGGAGCACATAACGGATGGACGAAGGTTTTTGCATGAAACTAGTGAGCTTTTCGATTTCATTTATAGCGACGTTTACTATTCCTTATACTCAATACCTTCGCATTTTGTTACTAAAGAGTTTTTTGAGTTAGCTCGCAGCAAACTCTCGCCGGGGGGCGTATTTATAGGAAACTTTATCGGAGATCTGTCGCGTCGGTTTCCATCCCTAATCCACCCGGTGATAAGAACTTTTCAGCAAGCTTTCCCGAACTCCTATATTGTGGCGGTGGAATCAGCGCACAGCTTAAACACTCAAAACATCATCCTCATTGGTACGACATCGGAAGAGCGGCTCGATTTGGAGTCGACTTTAATATCTGCTAACTCAATCGAGCCGATCCGAACCCTAAAAGATCATTTAGTAAGCATCGACACACTAAATCTCGAACGTTACCCGCAGCTGACGGATAATTTTGCACCAACGGAACGCTTGGTAACGAGATCGTTGCTAAACAGCTTTGCTCCTAAAACTGGAGATTCGAACGGTCAAGCGGCTTTTAACGCGGAGGAAGCTCTGGCCTTGATTGAGACGCAGTTGAGCTTTGGGCCGCGCCATCTAACTTCGGCCGGACACACGAAAATTCAGAAGTTTCTAGAGGCAGAGCTGACAACTCATGCGGATCAAGTGATCACCCAGGCCTGGACTGAAGCGATGAGTTCTGGAGTTAATGTGCAGCTCAAAAATTTTGTTGGAAAATTTAATCCCGAAGCGGCACGGCGAGTAATCTTAGCCACTCACTATGACACAAAGAAACTCTCACTAAATTCCGCGCACTCAGTCCCCGGCGCAAATGATGGTGCCTCCGGGACAGCAGTACTTCTAGAATTGGCTCGTGCTTTGGCCGAAGCAAAGGTAAAGCCACAAATCGGAGTTGATATTGTACTATTTGACGGTGAGGAAGGAGACGAGAAAGTCGCGCATGAGTATACTAACTGGCATCCCTTCGGATCTGAGTATTTTGCAAAAAACCTTAGGTCGGTCTATGGCAGCGCTAAAAATCCAGAGATGGGGATAGTCTTGGATATGGTATGCGATCGCGATTTGCAGATATATAAGGAAGAAAACTCTTTTGAGCTGGCAAAAACTGAAGTAGAAAACTTCTGGGGGATAGCGACGAAGGTATCGCCAAGTTTTAGGCCGACAGCTAAATGGCGCATCGGTGATGACCATATACCCCTAATTAAAGCCGGCATTCCGAGCCTCTTATTAATTGACTTTGATTATCCTTACTTTCACACGACAAATGATACGTTGGATAAATGTAGCGTCGAGAGCCTTGGGAGCGTAGGCCGTGCATTAGTAAAATACATCTACTCTGACGGGCTTAAACAATAGCGAGCCGATATGACGAGGGGTTATCTCAACCCATCCACTCTTGAGCTGATCTTCCAAGTGCTTCCGTTGTCATTATCTTTGGGTAAAAGTCTGTGCAGCGCTAAACCAATCGCCGCGACCTCTTCGGTGGATAACTTCTTCCGGAGCTCTTCATAAAGATCATATGCCGGAGTGAAAGGGATCTCTGCTTCATTCTCCGCGATTTTCCTGCCGCGAATTACCTTACTCTCTAACTTTCTTACGTCTGATCTAATTATTGCCATAAGGAATCTACTATAAGGGAATATTGCCGTGCTTCTTCCTCGGGTTTCTCTGCTTCTTGTTTTTTAATAAGGAAAAACTCTCAATCACTCGCGCTCTGGTCTCAGCTGGGAAGATCACTGAGTCAATAAACCCAAGCTCGGCTACCGACCATGGGTTTGCAAACTGTGCTTTGTAAGAGGCGATAAGCTCCTTCCTACATTCTTCCAATCTTCCTTCCTTCTCCGCCTTTTCAAGTTCCTTGCGGTGGATAATGTTAACAGCTCCGTCCGGCCCCATCACCGCAACTTCGGCGCTTGGGTAAGCAAAGTTCATGTCCGCTCGGATATGTTTCGAGGCCATAACGTCGTAAGCCCCACCGTAAGCCTTGCGAGTAATCACTGTCACTTTTGGAACTGTGGCTTCGGCAAAGGCGTAAAGAAGCTTAGCTCCATGCCTAATTATGCCTCCGTGCTCCTGGTTTACCCCAGGAAGAAAGCCCGGAACATCAACCAAGGTAAGCAACGGGATATTAAATGCGTCACAGAATCGAACAAAGCGCGCTGCCTTAATGCTCGCGTTAATGTCCAAACAACCGGCTAACACGTTTGGTTGGTTAGCTACGACTCCGACACTGTAGCCGTCCATGCGAACGAAGCCGACTACGATATTTTTTGCGAAATGGGGGTGGATTTCGAAAAACCTATGATTGTCCGCGATTGAGTGAATTAGCACATGTATATCGTAAGGTTTGTTCGGGCTCTCCGGAATCAAGGAGTTCAAATTTTCGTCGCGGCGATCTTTTAAGTCAGAGCTTAAGATTCGCGGGACGTCTTCGAGATTGTTTTGCGGAATATAGGAGAAAAGTTCCCTCGCAGCAGCGATACACTCTTCATCTGAGTTTGTGATAAAGTGTGCCACACCGCTGATTGAATTGTGAGTGAATGCCCCACCCAGTTCTTCCTTAGAGACTTCTTCTTTAGTTACGGCTCTAATTACGTCTGGCCCGGTGATAAACATGTGGCTTTTGCCGTTAACCATCATTACAAAATCGGTAAT
>CAZJXY010000229.1:0-6254 GCA_964549925.1 uncultured Bdellovibrionales bacterium
CGCTTCCCCTGAGTGCAGCGAAGAACTCTCAAATAGCTTCAACTTGGGGTATTGCCTATCAGCGTTCAACAAAGTCGGTGTTCGCCGGAGCTATGTTAAAGCGCCACGCTGATCTCGGTCCGTTAGCTACCGGGGGAATTTATTCGATTACTCAAATTGATTCCCCAACTCCGAGCGTAGAATCGTTTGTTGACCTTCAAGGACTCGGGATAGACACAGGTGTTGATCCAAGAACGATTTCAGGAGAGCTATTGGCCAATGCCGTCACTGAACCAAGCTTTGACGTGGCGACTTTCTCCAAAGTTGGAAAGGTGGGACTTGGCGGAATGGCGATGAGCTCAGACGATCAGACCATTTGGGTGATGAATCTGCATGATCGCACGCTCTACTCCCTATTTGTCGGAACTCCAGCTGTTCCTCCGCAAAGCGACGATGTGACAGCTTATCCCGTTCCTAATCCCGGGTGTTCAAACAACGATTACATTCCGTGGGCAGTTAATATCCAGTCCGGTAAGGTTTACGTCGGAGTAACCTGTACTGCTGAAACTTCGCAAGATCCGGCAGACCTGCATGCCTATGTGTTGCGATTAGATGGCAGCATATTCACTACAATATTTGATTTCGCTCTGGATTACCAAAAAGGGTACGGGATACACCCGTTACTTCTATCGGTAACAGATGCGGGATATCACTGGAAGCCCTGGGCTAGGGACTTTAATGATGTGACAACAGACGATAACTTCGGTTTTGCCTTTATCATCTATCCGCAAGCGATACTCTCATCGATAGCATTTGAAAACGATGGGTCGATTTATCTCGGCATGATGGATCGATCGGGTCACCAGTATGGTCCATGGAACTATGCACCAGAAAGTAACCATGTAAATTTTGTTAACGGACCAAGTGCGGGAGATATATTGCTTGCATGTAAGATTGGTCAGAGCGTAAACGGTGACCCAATCTTTGATCTCGAAAATAATTCGGCCTGCGCATCACACGGACCAACTGCCGGTGCTAATCAAACACCGGGACAAGGACCGGGCGGAGGAGAGTTCTTTTACGAGGATAGATATAATCTAAACGGGGTACTCGGTGATCCAAATGATGACACTCACCAAGAGACTGCCTTTGGAGCAATCGCGAAGCTTCCGGGCTCGAATGAGTTGAGGGTTAACTCCTATGACTTAAATGAGTATGAGGATGGAGGCGTGCGGACTTTCAGCACAATCGATGGTAGCTTTATCGAGCACTACCAACTTTATCAACAAGAAGATGTAAATAAGACCATTCCGGGTGCCAGCTTTGGAAAGGCGGTCGGCTTAGGCGATCTTGAGATACTTTGTGATCCGGCCCCGATTGAAATTGGAAATAGAGTTTGGCTGGATCAAAATGAAAACGGCGTTCAAGATGCCGGGGAGATCGGGCTGAGCGACGTTACGCTGCGACTACTTCGCGCATCAGATTCATCCGAAGTCGCAACAACTGTTACCGCACCGGATGGAACGTATTACTTCCGTTCAGGTGATGGGGTAGAATCGAACCAGAGTTACCTGATCTGCGTAGATAACGCTTCGGATTTTGGGTCCGGTGGAGCATTAAACGGGCTGGCGCTTACGGCCTTAAATGCTTCCTCCGATACGATCGACTCAGATGCTTCATTGGTTCAAAGTTTCCCGTGCATAGCTGTAACTACGGGTGACATAGGTCAAAATGACCACACTTTTGATATCGGCTTTGTTCCAACCCAATGCCTCGAGCAAGATGTGTTTGGAATTAATGCTGAGTTAGATGGTGCGAGTCTTGGCCTATTGCTCAATCAAAAGCAAGCGATTAAACACCGCACAGCACTTGAGAAGGCTGGTCAATGTGCTGCCCTTTCGAGCAAAAAGAAGAAAGCTCTCTTAGCTGAGGCGGAAATCCTACATCAAGAGATCTGGACGTCAGCTTGGGCAAATGGAAACACAGTAACGGTCTGCGATCAGCTTCCGATCATCAGCTGCGACAGTTTTAGCATTCAAAGTACGATCGATTCGATCGAAGTAAAGTCGAAGCGCATGCGTGAGATCGTCCATGAAACCTTGAACTGTAAGGCTAAGTCGAAAAAGAAGAATGCTTTAAAGAAGAAAGCGGACGCTTATTTGACGGTAGTTAATTCCGGATTAGCTGAGCTTGAAAGCTTGGGCCTTCTGGCTCAGTGCGGCGGCGTCCAGTAGATCGGCAAAGGATTGCACTCTTAGTATCGAGGGCCCAAGGAAGGGCCCTTTTTTATTGAGCTTATCATTGACACAATTGTAGTAGGCTTTTACTCTATAGCCTCGATAAATTGGTATCAGAGATGAAGTTTAGAAAGATTGAATCAAACCCAAGTTTTCCCAAACTCGAAGAGGGAGTTTTAGCTCGTTGGCAGCGTGAGAAGACTTTTCAGCAATCGGTTGAGAATAGTAAGGGTGGGGAAGAATTCATTTTTTACGACGGGCCCCCTTTCCCGACCGGAGCGCCGCATCATGGGACGATCTTCGTCTCGATTCTAAAGGACGTGGTTCCTCGTTATAAAACCATGCGCGGATACTATGTCCCGCGATCTTGGGGATGGGATTGTCACGGGCTTCCGATTGAAACCGCTGCCGAAAAAAGTCTAGGAATCAAAGATAAGAGTGAAATCTATAAAATCGGGGTGAAAGCATTCAACGATGAGTGTCGAAAATTAGTTTCCAACTATAACGACGCTTGGCGTCTATATATTGATCGAATCGGCCGCTGGGTTGATATGGATAATCCGTATCGAACCCTGGATCTAAATTTCATGGAGTCAGTGATCTGGGCGTTTACTGAATGCTACAATAAAAAGTTAATCTATAAGGACTACAGAGTAAGCCCATACTGTTATCGCTGCGAGACCCCTCTTTCTATTTCAGAAACGAGACTAGATGACAGCACCCGTCCAAAACAGGATCGAAGCATCACTGTAAGATTCCCGGTACAGGGGGAGAAAGATACTTACTATTTAATTTGGACTACTACCCCTTGGACATTGCCGTCTAATCTGGCGATCGCGCTGGGTGCGGAGATTGAATACGCATACGCTAGAGCTGTTGACGGTAAGCTCTACATCCTGGCTGAAAAGACTATCGGCGCCTACAAAAAGGAATTGGGGGAACTTAAAGTCGAGAAAACTGAGAGCGGAAAACAGATTGCTGAGAATGCTCGGAAGTACACTCCGATTTTTGATTACTTTATAGATCGGAACCCAAACGGATTTAAGCCGATCCTCGGCGATTTTGTTAGCACCGAAGATGGAACAGGGATAGTGCACTGCGCTCCCGCCTTCGGCGAAGACGACTATTGGGTTTGTCGAAAAAACAACATCGGAGTGATTAACCCGGTGGATGAACACGGCTGCTACACGGCAGAAGTTCGTGATTTTGTCGGAAAGAATGTGCACGATGCAAATCCGGAGATAATCCGGATGTTAAAATCCCAAGGCTCACTGATTAAGGATGTAACTTTAGAGCACAACTATCCGCATTGCTGGCGCTGCAGGAGCCCGCTTATTTATCGAGCAATTGACGCCTGGTATCTAAATGTCGAAGGAATCAAAGACCAGCTAATCAAGAATAATGAAGGTATTAACTGGTACCCGGAAACGGTGCGGCTAGGGCGATTCGGCAAGTGGCTTGAGAATGCTAGAGATTGGAATATCTCTCGAAACCGATTTTGGGCAACACCTATCCCGGTTTGGGAGTGTGAGAGTTGCAAAAACTGTGAATCATTGGGGTCGGTTTCCCAGATCGAAGAACGAAGTGGAAAAACCGTAAAGGATCTGCATAAGGAGTACTTAGACGAGATTCAGTACCCGTGTAAATGCGGCGGAACGATGAAGCGGGTTACGGAAGTTCTTGATTGCTGGTTTGAATCCGGATCGATGCCTTATGGCCAATGGCACTATCCCTTTGAGAATGCAGATCACTTCCGTTCGCATTTCCCCTCTGATTTTATTGTTGAATATACCGGCCAAATTCGCGGCTGGTTTTATGTTTTACACATTCTTTCCACGGCGTTGTTCGGGAAACCCGCATTTAAGCACTGTTTAGTGCATGGAACGTTGCTTGCCGCAGACGGAAAGAAAATGTCTAAGTCGCTAAAAAATTACACTGATCCTCTAGAACTGGTGAATAAGCACGGCGCTGATGCTCTGCGGGCATATCTACTTTCATCGAATGCCGTGCATATGAATGATCTAAGTTTTAGGGATGATGGCGTAGAGGGGATGATAAAGAGTATCTCCCTGCCGCTTTGGAATGCGCTCTCATTTTTCACTACTTATGCTGAGATAGATGAGATAGAGAATTCGGAATTAGAGATCTCTAAACACACTAAGCATCTGACTGAACTTGATCGTTACATTCTCTCTGAGACTGAGAGACTGAATGCCGCGATTACGGAAAAACTTGATAGCTACTTTATCCATGATGCAGCGCGGTTGATTCCAGATTTTCTGGACTCCTTAAATAATTGGTACATTCGCCGAAGCCGAGAGCGAGTCTGGGCGGCGGAAAAGAGATCTCCTGAAAAGCTCGCCTTTTACGCTACTACCTATTACGTGCTCTCTCGGCTGTCGCAGCTAATCGCTCCTTTTTGTCCGTTTATCGCTGAATCGGTTTGGGAAAGACTTGGGAACAGTGAGAGTGTTCACCTGACACGTTGGCCGGAAGTCAGAAAGGAATTGATTGATCAGAAGCTTTCCACTGAAATTACATTGGCTCGTAAAATTATTTCAGCGGGGCTTGCGATCAGAGCACGGGAGAAGATTCGAGTTCGACAACCGCTAAAGCTTGCTCGAGTTGCGATCAATACTGCAGTCGATCTCTCCCCGTATATTGAGGCGATTACCGAGGAGCTAAACATAAAGACTCTTGAATTCGTAAAAGATCCTTCTCAGATTGCCCATAAGGTGGGTAAGGCCAATGCTAAGTTACTTGGACCGAGGTTTGGATCTAAAGTGCAAGAAATTATCAAGGCGGTGAAAGAGGGAAATTTCACAGAGAGCGGTGATGGAAGCATCAGAGTAGGGGAGAACACATTTTCGAGAGAGGAGATCGAGGTAAATTTCGTTGGAAAAGAAGGTCTCGCCGTTGAGTCAGTAGATGGAAACGTAGTTGCGCTCGATCTGCAACTTACTCCGGATCTAATACTTGAAGGGCAGGCTAGAGATTTGGTGCGCCAGATTCAAGAGCTCAGGAAAGAGGCTGATCTAAATATCGCCGATCGAATAATTCTCTCAGTCAGCGGTGCAGATGAAGTGATTCGGGGCTTCGGAGAGTATGTAAAAAAGGAAACTCTCGCTAAAGAGATTGTATCGGCGGTTAGTTCACCGGTTTTGTCAAAGAATGTAGCAGTTGGAGATAAAGAGGTAGGAATTCAATTTAAGAGGGCATAAAGTATGTCCGCGCACACCGTCCCCACCATCAAGTCGATGATGACTCCGTTTCCGCATAGCATCGATGTAGACACGCCGCTGCTTAAAGCCCAAGAGATGATGGATACTGAGGGAATTAGGCACCTTCCGGTGAGGGAGAAGGGAGAGCTGGTGGGGATACTCTCTGATCGTGATATAAACTTGGCGCTCTCTATCGGGATGGAGCATTTGAAATCAGAAGAGATTACCGTGCGGGCGGCGTATAGTCCTAATCCGTACTGTGTCGATGTCGATACATCAATAGTTAAAGTTTTGGGTCAGATGGTCGAGCGCCATATCGGCTCGGCTTTGGTATTAAAAAAAGAAAAGCTCGTCGGAATTTTTACTACCACCGATGCCTGTAGAAAATTTAAGGAGTTTTTAGAGAAGCAGTTTAATCTGATCGAAACTGATCCGGAGGTGGCGTAGAAGGAAAGCGGATTCAATCCGTGAAAAAGAGAAGGTGAAATCTTGGGACTTCTACGACCCCGTGAAATAAATTGATTGATAGCTTGATTGATAGCCTGTAGATTATCAACTTAATCGAGAGATCTTAATATTTGCGGGTCAAACTATTGATATGTTTGACCTACCAATTACGCCACAAGCCTAAATAGTTGGAACATCTCGTTGACCAAGGGCAAAAGGTTGTTATACTATCATTGATAATCAATAAACTATTATTAATGATTAGAGGCATTAGTTATGCAGCAAACCACCAAGGAAGGACTTAGCTATTCGGCCGTAACCGGTTATTATCCCGAGGGCATAAACTCTCATCAGGACGCATGCGAGCTTC
>CAZJXY010000230.1:0-253 GCA_964549925.1 uncultured Bdellovibrionales bacterium
CAGGCATCCTTGGCCGAATTACCTCCGTTGCATACTCCGCAGTCATCAATAACTCCGTCGCAGCTTTCGCAGACCCCATCTTCATCAACTTGCTCATCGCAATCGTTGTCAATCTGATCACAGATTTCATCAGATGGTTCACCCGAATTGGCGTTGCAGACAAGGCTGCCAGCTTGACAGACAAACTGGCCTTGGTTCTCGCAAGCTCCTACACCGGCGCTGCAATTTCCACTTGGAGCGATGTCTTCATCGA
>CAZJXY010000230.1:353-6252 GCA_964549925.1 uncultured Bdellovibrionales bacterium
CAGACTTCGGTAGAAGGATCACCTGCGGTAGCATCACAAACCAATCCGCCGTTTTGACAGACGTATTGGCCTTGATCTTCGCAAGCTCCTACACCGGCGCTGCAATTTCCACTTGGAGCGATGTCTTCATCGACCTGCTCATCACAGTCGTTATCTATTCCGTCACAGACTTCGGTAGAAGGATCACCTGCGGTAGCATCACAAACCAATCCGCCGTTTTTACAGACGTATTGGCCTTGATTCTCGCAAGCTCCTACACCGGCGCTGCAATTCCCGCTTGGAGCGATGTCTTCATCGACCTGCTCATCACAGTCGTTATCGATGCCGTCACAGGTCTCTACGCCAGGACTGCCGGGATTGGCGTTACACTCTACCCCGCCATTTTGATCGCAGACATATTGGCCTGTATCCATACAAGCCCCGACTCCTTCCATACAGCTATCACCGACAGGAAAGTCTTCGTCGATCAACGTGTCGCAATCGTCGTCTACGCCGTTGCAGGTCTCCGGTAACGGATCTCCACCATTAACGTTGCAGACGATCTGGTTATCCAAGCAGATCTTATTACCCTGTTCGAAGCAGGCTCCGACACCCGCAAAACAGGACTGCCCGATCTGAGTATCATCTCCGCCGGGACATTGATCTATACAGTCAGGTACTCCGTCCCCGTCTGAGTCATCTCCGATTGGGGTGTAAACGCAAGTCCCGTTATCGCAGATATCTGATGTACAGACTTCGCCGTCATCACAGACAATTGTTTGCGAAATTAGGCTAAATACTCCGCTCAAATCAGCAGGAGGATTTCCTTCAAAAAATAAGGCAGGGGTTGTAGCTATCTGGTTCATTAGGAAATTCACTCCAGTGCCAGCAGCACAACCGCTGTCATCTCCGAAGTGGATCGTAATAATCTGGTACCCAGCTGATTCGAAAGAATCCGCGGCGGCATTTGCGGCCGAACCAGGGTTTCCGCCCGAACAGCTATTAGGAGTGTTACCCGACGGGCGGTTAGCAATTCCGTCCGCGATTAGGATTACATAACGCTTGGCAGCTGGAGCGCTTCCATTTGTATCGAGCTCACCCTTTGCAACCACTAGTGCTGCTGAGACGTCAGTCGAGCCGGAACCGCTTCCACTGGTTGAGTTATCGACGTCATTAATTGCCTCATATAACCCGGTGCTGGTATCAGGTGCAGGTGATTCTGCGTCGTCAACCCCGTACACATCAGTAAGACCGGCGTGAATGCGAGCATCGGGACCGCTCTCGACATTAAAACTGCCGATTGATACGCGAGGCTTTATCGTGGCGGCGCTAAAAAAATTAAGCAACGCCTTTGCCCCAGCCTGTTGGTTATTCATGTCACTTGTGCCGACGCTACCGGTTCGGTCAATCATTATAACTATGTCAGCTTGAGCGTTGTTACCGCAGACATCACCGCCTATGGCAAATGAACTTAAGGGAAACGAGACGAAAATTAGGATAGCAAGGAGGTTAGTTAGGATTTTACAGCGCGAGGAAGTACAACAGCCTTTCATCGTGTTCTCCGTAATTGAATTGAAAATAGTAAATTTTTATAATATGTGCAGTAGAGAGGTTGTAAGATTCAAAACCTAATCCTCCCCTGAGAGAACCGCAGAGATTGAGCCAAGCTTGATAGTCCAGCGATCTCTTAAAAACTAATTTGGTAAACTGTGCCTAGTTAGTTGTACCACCGTGCCTGCTCCTACTCAAAAATATGGAGTCGTCTCGAGAAATTTTTTTGGCAATATCTCTATGTGGTTATAGATACGAAGAGATAAACTTTGAACGAGCTTCTCGATTAGTCTGCTGGGCGGCCCAGTTTTTGTGCAAAGTGCCCAAGACATTGTGCGTTATGCACAATGTAAATCTAATAAAATCAGATGTTTGACTAGTCTTCGTCAATTACTAATAATTTCATTTAGCGCGTCGAGTTAACGAAACGCTGAGTTATCGAAATAACCTTAGCACCATGCCACCAATACCGAGAAGAGTCGTCCTTTCATGTCTCAGACGCATACTAGCGCCGGTGGTGGAATTTTGTCTCCGACATGGCATTACCGTTCAAGATCTATTGGAGATAGGGAAGCGAATTTTTGTCGAACGTGCCCGGGATAATATCTCTCGAAGCGGTGAGAGAGCCAATGTAAGTCGAATCAGTGTGCTTACTGGATTACGACGCCGGGAAGTTCAAAGACTTTCAGGAATTCCACCCGAAGAAGAAGAGGCATATGGTCTTATGACTCGTGTGGTTGGAAGATGGCTTACCGATAAGAGATTTCTATCATCTGACAAAAAGCCAAGGGTGTTATCCTTCCAAGGCGAAAAGAGCGAATTCAGGGAGCTAGTCGGCTCAGTTAGTAAAGATGTCGGTGCTGGGACCGTCTTGGCGGAGCTTGAGAGGGTCGAAGCCGTAAAGAAAGTTCCAAATGGCGTAAGACTTGTAGTCGAGGGGTACGAACCGCGCGGGGATCCGGAGTCTGGATTCGAAATGTTGGGTAGTGACGTTCACGATCTTATAGCCGCGGTAGAGGAGAATATCTTTTCCCCTTCAGGGAACTCAAACCTTCATGCGACCACAGAGTATAATAGTGTCGCCGAGAGTAAGCTACCTGAGCTCCGTAAGTGGCTACTTAATGAGGGGATGATCTTTCACAAACGTGCGAGGGATTTTATTTCAGGTTTGGATTACGATTTAAACTCTCGGGTGAAGGGGAAGGATCGTTATCGCGTGATCTTAGGAAGTTTTAGTCGAATATCGAAGAAGGAGTAACTTCATGTTTGACCGGACGATTTTCATGCGACTTGCTTTAATGAGGGCTCTTTTTAAAAGCTTGGTACTAATTCTCCTCGCTTTCAGTATGACCGGATGCGGTGGTGGAACACGCGGTACGGGGCTTAATACTACCGTGAGAGGTAAGCTTGCAGTTGAAGGTAGCGAAATCTCAACCTCGGGTGTTGTTATAACAGCACGGTCGGAGTCTTTGCTTGGAGAAATACTCGATCTCTCCACGACAATAACCGATGCAAACGGAACCTTCGAGATAGCAGTTTTTAGAGATGCCCCACGAATAATATTCTCATTCAGTTCCGCAAGTATTGAAGCCGAAACATTTTTAGGTGAAATTCCGCCGTCGGTTTCAGAAATCTCACTTGAATTTAAATTAAGTGACAAGAATTCCATTTCGATTACCGATGTTAGTTATAAGAGCACTAAAAAGAACAAATTCGAAGATCCGGTGATTAATCATTCCTCGAACTCGGCGGTCCCTGATCCCGGTGAAAGCGTGCCAGAACCTAAAGCCGAGGATGTTGCTCAAGGCGGTTCGAGTAAGCCCGGTAACCAGAATCCTAATGCTTCCAATGGCCCACCTGTCACACCTCCGGGGCGTTCCGATTCAAACAGTCAAAGCGGTGGTGCTTCGGAAAATAATGGAAATGATCATCCGTCAGGGAATAATAACGGTCAGAATAATGGCCAGGGCAATGGGGCGAATAATGGTAATGGTAATGGTAATGGTAATGGGAATGGTAATGGTAATGGGAATGGGAATGGTAATGGGAATGGGAATGGGAACGGGAATAGCCAATAACTGAGTAAAACGAGCCGTGGTATATAGATCTGGTGTTCACGGCATAGATTCTGTAAAGATCCTATCCAATTAGTTTCGTTTTCTCCTCTCTTCATTTGAGGCTAAAGATCCAATGAGTAACGATATAAATAACATGCAAGCTGAACTTGAACGACTTCGTGCTGAAAATCAGGCATTGAAGAAAACTAAAGAGAAGGGTCTCTCAATGAAGATCGGGGAGAAAGGCGGACTCTCTGTGTACGGCCTTGGGCGTTTCCCTGTTACTTTATACAAAGAACAATGGATCAGGCTTCTAGCGATGGCCGATGAGATTAAATCCTTTATTGAGTTTAATAATGATAAGCTAAAGACTAAAGAGTAGCTTGTAACGCACAAGCAAATTCCATCTTTAGGCAGCCTTTGTAGTGACGACCCGATAATCGTACCCTAGTGCTATAAGTAGGCTAAAAATTACATCAAAAGTAATTTTGGAAGTGCCGACCCCAGACTCAATTTGGGCGATACGTGCTTGGCTAACCCCAAGTTTCTTAGCAAGCGTTGCTTGAGAAATCTTTTTTGCCTTACGAATTTTTATTATCATCGTTATAAGGCGCTGCTTTTCTCGCACCTCGGAGATATCTGCGCCTAGGGATTTGGCTAATTGTTCTATGCTTATCTCTTTCCAGGCCATTTTAAATTTCCCGTATTCGTTTTAAAATTAGATCTAACTCCTTTCTTGGAATCTCTTGAGTTTTCTTTGGAAATGCGTGAACCAAATAAATTGCTTCCCCCTTCTTGATAAAATATATAACTCTCACTTGGCCTACACTATCTCTAAATCTCAATTCATGAAGGCTGCGTGCTATACTCGACAAATTACGACTAAGCGGCATGGATAAAGTTTGAACCTCCCCCGGTTTAATTGACGGAGTTCAGATCCATTAACTTTAATAATAGAGAATACTATCACTAGATCCTGTCCAAGAATTGGGAGTGGCTCACCTCCAGCCCCCCCGCAGATTTTTTGGGCGAGGGGAGGATATTTACCAGTTGGATAAATTAGTAGCTTGTCTTAGTTATTACGGCTCCCTCAGGCGAAAGTCTGCTCTGGCCCTTTTTTTGAGAGTATTTGGTTGCGCAAAAAAATAGAAGATGAAGCTACAGCTGGCGAGGCGTCTCTCGCGCCTAGGTAAATTCCTTAGTGCACAGAAGTAGTCTAGAGAACTAGTAACAATTTATTGGTAAGCAAATGATTTGCGGCCCGATAGATATTCTTTTTGTGTCGCTACACCGCCGCTGTCCCTTGAGCAAAGAGACACTCCTTAACTTTCTAATATTACGGGCAGGAAGGAAATTCCCGTTCCATTGGTCTTCGACACGCAGGATCGGCACGATAGTTGCTTGCATGGCAGAGAGTGGTGCCAGTGGACAAGTACGGTGCTCGTAAGGGTTGTAATTACATAATTATTTGGGAGTGTTGGATGAAATCATTATATCAATCCCTATTTCTTTTAACCATGACTTTACTCTCTGCGTCGGTATCTTACTGCCAGGGACAAGACCCTATAATTGCCGGAATCGAACGGGCGTCTAAGAGAGAAAGCTTATATACGCCAGCTGTAAAATTATTTTGTAGCCTTAGTGGCGGTTACGAAACATGTGTGGAGTGCTGTCTGACTGTATACGAAGATTGTATGGATACGGGCCATAGTGTGGGTGTATGTGAGCAAGCTTACGCCGATTGCCATAACCAATTCTGCTAATAATAATTTCCTAACCAAAACTTCTCCTCAGAGAACTGTTGTAGATTCTGCGCGAACTTGCTGCTTGGATTTAGCACAAGTATAGGGCGGTTAGCTCAAAATTGAGCGCGAGGTGCAGATGAAAGTGATGCATTGAATGCATCAAGGGGCCTATATTTCTTCTAGAAGTTTGAAGGTAATCGCCTCAAGTTACGCGGGTTCTTTAGCTGCGTTCAATGTATCAATCTATCTATAAGTCGCTGAGGAAAGGGGTGGGGGAAGGGGGTGGGTAGATCATCATAAGTGGTTGAAAAAGTTAATTCTAATTCTATTGGTCCTATTTTCACTAAGACAAAAATTTTTTAAACTTGCCCGGTGCATCGCCCAGTCTTACTTGGAAAATTCTTACCAACTGCCCAAATTCACAGGAGTCTGCAAGGAGGTGATTTACCCGGCAATTTGGTGTAAGCTCCCCCGCCCGGCGCACCTAATTTTCAAGAGAGGTATTCACATGCGTGATCTTCCCCCGCTTTTGTTGACTACTTAAGCAGCGGCCTTCCGGTTACTTTT
>CAZJXY010000231.1:0-6249 GCA_964549925.1 uncultured Bdellovibrionales bacterium
TCATCGCTAATCAAATTCGCTGAGGGGTCTAACGGTTACGATAACAAGTTCGCGCCCCAAATATACAGCTAAATTACCACTGAAGCTACTGGGGCGCTAAACTTATTAATCGGGGTGTTATGTGCCTACAGATTAGTGGCATTCCGCTTTCTCTATGTCTCTTAGGTGTTTGCTCCAACCGCTTATTACCAATTGTTCCAAGTATAAATCATTAAGTCGAAAACTTACTGTAAAACAACATAATCCCGAACATACATTGTACAGTTTATCAGGATAACATTCGCCGTACTCAGCCCAAGCGCAATATCGGTTTTGTTCGCAAATTTCCTTTGATTTAGATTTTGTACAAATCGGCTGTTCTGCACTCTCTTCTATCTTTGTAATTTCGCCAGTGCCCTTGCCATTATTTTTTTCATTTCTAATGAGTGTCAGCAATCTTTCATTCGTCCGTATTGCTGACTGTTCGCGAGTTTGTAAAGTTTTGTCCCAATCAGCAGGCACTGCGATAACGAGCGACGGAAAGCTTAATAAAAGTAAATAAAATAAAAGCTTCATCTAAATCATAATTTCAAAATAAATCGAAAGTGCCAGCAGCCGTTTTTTAACTAAATTAGAGGCACATAACGTCCAAATTCTGACGCAATCGGCGCAGCTATTCAACTGAAATCACCACGGAATTTACAGCGCCGATTGACGGTAGGAATGATTGGTTATACGCCGAGTCTAACAATTTTGTTCCTAAGTTTTGTGTCAACCAGACGTTCAAAATCTTCCCTTTCATGGTCGGTCGCAAATACTCTGCGAGGAATCACAGAGAACGATTGACTACCATAATAGAGAAGATAATGCTCCGCACTGAAAATCGCCCGAGTGTACAGACTCCATTCCAGTTTAGAGTCAATGCTTGAGGTTTTGAACGAAACACCTCGGTCTGTGAATTCTAATTGGTACTCATCGCGCAGTTTAGGTTCACGAGCGAATACTATTGATGGTAGAATGTAACGTGCCCATATCAAAATGAACCCTAAGAAAAATGCCAATAGAATTAGCGCGCCGCCAAGTAGCTCCTGGTTTTTTGAAACAAGCCATATACCAAGCCCAAGACCAAGCAATGCTGTAACAACGTCCAGCTTTGGGCGTAATCTCTGCCGATGGTGCAGCCATACAGCACGCTTATATTCCTCAGGTGCGTATCGGAAGGTGATCTTCATTGGAATAATGGCAGGCGTATAACGGATTGCGGCCTCAAGCGCCGCGCCCATTCACAAGATTATCATAGCGCCACAACTATTCAATGGGCGCGGACGCTTGAAGGCCGTTGTTATCTGCCCTGTAAGCTGAAAAAAAGCACCGCTTGGTCGGCTAGGTTCGTCCACGAATTTCGTCTGCTGCACTCAATAAGAGCACGCACACCGCAAGGAGACTTGCTGCCCGTCCTCCCTGGGATTCAACAGTACTGAGAGCGGTTTTGGCCTTCTCTCCTAAAAATATTTCGCGAAGGACATCCGCAGATATCTCGGGAACATCTTTAAGCCCCACCGGGTAACGAGGTGTAATTCCCATACCTGCTCTTTCTGGATAGGCAGTTTCAAGGATGGTGTTGAATTCAGCAGCCTTGGTTTCAAGATAGGTAGGGAGTTCAGCGACACCACCAGTCTGTATCAGTCGAGTACTCTCCTGAAAAACGCCTACCATTTGCGCTACGGGATTCGCCTGCTCAATTGCATAAAGTGCCCGAAGCCTGCTTTCCGGCATGTTTGCAAAGTCCGGCACGTCCCTTCCTGCGTCTTGGCCCCTATCGCCCCCTAGATTCCTCATATCGAAAATACAAACGACTATAGTTACCTGTTAAACAAAGATTATAGAGGAGAATCACGCCCTAAGCTAATGCACGAGGGCAGATAACGGTGAGCATAAACTGCGATTTGCTCTAAGGCAAATTGGCAGTTTCATGCAATTGTTATGCGGCGACAATGGCAGCAATCATTGCAAGTTCCATAGATAGCAATTCAGAAGATCCGCAGTCTTATTGCTTGGCATTTTCTTTACGAATATAATCAATCTCTAGTAATGGAGGGAGGTTTGCATTAATTGAAGTCGGCGCTGGGTCAGGACGATACCACGTAACAGGTTCAGCTTTGCAGCGATTCAGAAGCCTTGCGCCTTCTTCCGGAGCCGGGGCAGAATCTGGATTAGCGACAATCTTAAAATTAGCCTCATCCCACCTTGCGCTCACCGCCCTTACATCGATGAATTTACCTTTGGGATCATAGTGAAAAGTTTCAACTCGGTATTGGCCCTCTTGGTCATTATAATTGAATTGATGCTGAATCTCGAAGCTTCCATCTGAAGACTTCCTAAGGTAAAGGTGTGCGCCAGATGAAAAATCGGCCCTTGCAAAACTCTCACCTTTGAGCAGATCATTTATGACCCGTAGGCTAATATCACCGTGTGTACTTACCGCTAAATCTGACATAAAACCTCCAAGCTAAAACCGGCAACTGCATGGGATTTCAGTTACCTAGCTTATAATCAATAGTTATGCCCCAATTGATGCCGAGAGGCTCATTTGGAGTCATGTGTATGAAATACTTATAGTTTTTGCAGTGCAAAAAAATTACGCCTATCGAGGCAGGAGCTCCGTAAAATGACTCAATGCCACATCGAACAAACTCTAATGATGCGCCACATAACGGATACGATGAAAAGTTTCGCGCCCCAAGTATACAGCTAAATTATCACTGAAGCTACTGGGGCGCGAAACTTGTTAATCGGGGTGTTATACGGCTAAATAGAAAAGTGCCTGCCGTTTAATCGCTGAGGATTGGAGTAAGAGAACGATATAAGAGATGCTTCCTTGGAAATTCCCTCGTGCAAAATGACCTCTTCGCGTTCTTCAGCACCATCGATGGAGAAGACAAGAGAGGCCTTTGTTTGAGGAGGGACTTCGGCCGCCTCAAATAACGTAGCAGAATCGTAGAGAACATCTGCAAGACGTATCTTCTTTTCGCCCACTTCTAGGTAGATTAAGATATGAGGGGAGAGGCAAAAATTCTCAGAAGCCATGAGTATTACCTACGATAGAGTCAAATTAAAAGCAAAAGCAGACGAATACTGCAAGAAGAACAATACTATTATAGCACGAGAAATAGGCTTCGGCACCCAGGGAATTGTATACAAGACTCAACACAATACTGCGATAAAAGTCTACGATTTGAAGCAAGGATATCAAAGAGAGCGTGATGTTTATAAAAGGTTAAAAGAGCGGGATATTCGATCTATTCGAGGGCTAAGCATTCCTAGAATAGTTAATTGGGATGATAACCTTTATGTTTTTGAGATGAGCGTGGTTCATGTTCCCTGTCTAATTGATTTTGGAGGGGCATACTTGGACAGTCCCCCAGATCACTTGATTCGGGATGAAATCTGGAGAAATCAAAAAGCAGAAGAGTTCGGAGATAATTGGCAAGAGGCGCAAGCAGTAATAAGAGAGATCGAACATCGTGCAGATATTTGGCTTGCCGATGTGAATACGGGGAATATTAAGTTTTCTGAGGACTGATCAACTATAAGCCGTATAACGGCGAGAATAACCAGTTTTGCGAGCTTTAGCGAGTAAAAACTGGTTCATTCAATTGTTATGCGCTTTTTAGCCGGACTGCTTTTCTTCTTGAGATACTTCAATAATTCTTCCTCTCGCACCCACGACTCTGTCCAAGTACGATCATCTTCAAGATCTCGTTTGAATTTGTTTATATTGGTTGGCAGGCCCACATGCTTATCATCGATTGCTGCCGCCCAGCCATTTAGCACTAGATATTCTTCAAATTTACTTTTCGAATGGTCGTACTTTGAAGCGTGCTCAACATCAAATAAAGCAACCCCTGAATGAAGAACTCTAAAGTTTGGCCGCACATTTTCACAGGTTTCCTCCGTTTTAGCCCCCTCTACTAGCGCGTTTAGGTTAGTACTATATATGTGGAGAGAAGGAGATTCCGAAGAAGTCAAAAAGGCAATTTTCCGCCCTGGAACGGTAGCGCCACTATCAGAAACGAAATTAATTATCGATCCCGCCTGAATCTTGCCTTTGACGACATCAGTAACTACGCCAGAAAATGTAACTCCGCAATACTCTTCTCCGACTTTAATCACGGACCCTGTGGAAACTTCAACCACGACCACCACATCGGCCTCTTTCAATAGTTCGTCAATGCTGACCTGAGCAAGTGTGGTGGCCTCAGCCAAGGGGGGCAAAAGCAAGACAAGACATGAAAGGAAAAGCGAAATACTTAGGCGCATAACGGTTCTGCGCTTCAATTGCAGCGCAAAGCGCTGACAATTGCAAGCGCTTGTTAGCTTGCTTTTTGAACCGTATCCATTCCAAGTCCAAATTTCCGAGGGGTCTTGGGATCAACTTCAGCCTCCGAAAGTATCCTCAAACTCAACGTGGGAGGGAACTTACATTGCATCGCGAGTGCCATAAAATCGGCACAAAAGGTCAGCAAATTTTGATACAAAATTGGTGCTATACTGCAAATGCATTGTCCTTCCTTCGTGCGTGGAAGGACGATGGTGCGCGGCGACTCACCTCTGACCGGCAAATGAGCGACTCCCGAGTTTACGAGCGATTTATAATGAGTTATTGAAGTTCGCTCGTCCGTGAACCATTTTTTGATCCATTCTTGATCTTCGCGAATCATTTCGACCAAAGCGCCGACTCTAGCTTTGTCGGTTTTTTTCAGATTGTTCTCCAACGCATTGATAACGTCTACACCGCCTTCCCCAAACGTATGCAGGTACGGACCGAAGAAAGGCTGAAGAAGTTTTACTAGAATATCCAAGCAGGATTTCCCCTGCATCAAAAAGGCCTCAAACTCTTTATCTATTCCCGAGGTATGGTCTACGACAACGCAGGTTGGGTTATCCTTAACCAGATCTTTTTGTGATTGACTGCTAAGGTCTGTGCCGAGACGGAGAATGTTATTTTTGTGATACAGGACGCACTCTAATTTACGAACGACATCCAGTAAAATTTTTAGAACTTGGTCGTTGTCCGGCTTATCCGGAAACATGGCGTCCTTCAACTCGTTGTATTGGTAAATTATCCGAGTCGAAATCTCTAGGTCGGAGGTCAGTTGGGTAATTTGAAATTGATGAGCATCTGTCACGTGCAATCACTAGCAAGCTAACGGCGCTGCGGCTCACCGGCCCAGCTCCTGGAATAATAGCATATCTGCACCGTTATTCCATGGGGCTGGGTCCGGTGGGGCCGATTGTTCGACCGAGCGCGAGCGAGGGCGGACAATCGGCAGCCGCAGCGCCGTTCGCCCGCGCGCGTCTGTGCTTTTCAAATTACCACTACCCAAGCGCGCGAGCTGGGATACCACCATCATTTTGAAGAATTTATGGAATTATAGCAGATTGCTGAAACTCAAATTACCACGCGCACGAGCTCGCGCGCGGGCGAACGTTTAGGGTCACTGGGGCGAAACCCTCCTTACCATAGCAAATTTCCCAGAAAATTCCACGGGTTTCGCCTCCAGTGCACCCGTTTGTTATATTTCCCCGGACTCCTTAGCCATTTTGTCAATCTTCTCGAACGTCTCTTTACTCCAATTATAAAACTCTTTGAAAAGACCCAGGTATGCAACTAAATAAGGAAGCGCCATTTTTTTAGAAATTTTATGACTACCATCGAAATCAAGTCTTGTTGAATCTTCGCTCAGAGTGGCGTAAGAGCCGTGAACTCCAGAGTAATTAGGGTGCGCAAATTCCGAAAGAAAATCATATGCATCACGAGTATCTGGAGCAAATTTTTCCAACTGAACAATTAAAGTGAGTATGTTTAGCGCCTCCGATGGCAACATTTCATTTCGGCATCCAAAAAGTAATTTTGTAATCAGTTCGTTGAAAGCCGGAAAGTTTAATGTTTCATGAAGCTTTTCTAACTCTCGATGAAGTTTGTACATTACGGCTGAAGTTTCTAATACACTTCTCGTTAGTACGAATGCTGCAACGGTTTTATGTGATTCAAACATGTCGGCCGCGACCTCCCCTAATTCGACGATACGGTGCGCAAGCGACTCCCTTACAGCAAAGATCTTAAAAGGTAGCTTTCCAATATCTTCCGACTTCTCTGCCTGAATTCCTAGAGGTATGCACTCACGAAGTTCTTTAATTAAATCTCTAGCTAATTTGATGTATTCAGATTCACTTAGTTCTTCTTGCTCTTCTTCGCTGCCTTCTTCT
>CAZJXY010000232.1:0-6203 GCA_964549925.1 uncultured Bdellovibrionales bacterium
TACAGCCATAACTTTGATGGAAAATTCTCAGGCCACCACGCAACAGGCACTGTGGTTGGGGAATACGGCTCCGGGTCAGCAATGCGTACAAGGCTCAACCGCAGCAACTTACAATGGCCCCGCAGGAGCAGCCGATGGCGGATTCATGGAACCACATGGCTACCCGTACCAAAGCGGACCAATAATGGATTCGGTAACTGTCGATTCCGCAAATCCGAACTCGATCCGAAATTACTTAGCGAGTAACACTTCATTCAAGACGAAGTTTATTCTGATGCCCGCCCCTCCCGGCGGCGGAACTCCCACGCCCTCCCCTACCCCCTGGAGCTCCTTTTGCAATCCATCGCGGTTTCCGCCTGCCACATTTAAAATCATGCCAAACTCTTAAAGTTCAGTGAGGACAATTATGAAGACACAGATTGGTAAAATTGCATATTGGGGAATTCCAATAATCACGGCTCTCACTTTAACTTCGATGCTTCAATCAGCCCAGGCTTGGACGATTACCCAGCGAAGCGGGGATATTGAACCGGTGGATCCAAATCCACCGACCACGATCGAGTACTGTCAAACTCAGCTGCCAAGTTATGCTTGCCCAGCTAGTCTAAGCCAAGCTCAAGCTAAAATTACTACTCATTTGACCAGAGACGCGATCAATTTAATATCTGGCGCTGCTTTTGATCCCACAACCCAAACTAAATGGGCTTGTTTTGTGTACGCATACGAGTCGTGGAAGTCACAGTGCGCAATTTGGTCATATCTTCCGATTGATAGCGTGGCGCTTGGGTACAGGCAAAACTTACTGAGAATGGAAAACCCGCTTTATACTGATTATTAAGAGATTGAGGTGTAAATTACTATGAAAGCAAAATTGAAAATAAAAATCTCGATGACTGCTGTGTTAGTAATTGTAGTTCAAAGTCAATTGGCGATGGCAAATCCACCAACAAATTGCAGCGCCGGTCAAGCGTTGGATGATTACAACGCTGGTCTAACTGATTATATGAACACCACCTGTGCAGCAGTTTCGCAGACAATGAACATGGTGCCGAACTGCACCAGCGCAGAGACCAGGGCACAATTTTCAGCCGGATTCTTAGTGATGAGAGCAACTATTGCATACGTTAAGGCACGAAGCGCTTGTTCCTTAAACACTCTTGGTGCCCCAAACAACCCTCAACTATGTGACGGATACACCAACTATAGCGCTTCCCAATCGACATCTTACGTTCCAGAAGGGGTGTGGAATTATGATCCTGTGACAAATCCAACCGGGCTTTTCACGCTGAGTGACCTAAACAGCACAAACGCTCAAAGTATTTTCCAAACCCGACTGACCAACGTTCTCAATTACGTCGTATCTCCTGCTCTTGTGAGTTATCAAGCCCAAGGCGCGGCATGCGGCGCTCTGGGATCAAATCTTTGGAACGTTTTGCCGTATTGGAGTTCGGACATTTTACAGAGCGGCGTATATGGTTAATTTAAATCTGGGTGTCAGCATGAAATTATTTGAAACAATTCTTATCCCCAAAGACGGAAAGCCAAATGTACCGAAAAAAGGCGAGAGCGGAGTAGCGTATTGGGAATACTTCGCCGTAGTAGCTATAATCGGCCTAGCGGCAACGGCCGCAGTTCCGAATATTAAAGCGCAACTTACCGCCGTCGATCAGAGATTATCAACCGTTGCTGATAACTATGATCGTTACCCGGTGCCACTGGTTCCGTAATTGAATCTTTCGGTTTAAGTTTTGCAACGTAATACTAGGAAGAGATTGTTGTAGTCGCTTTTCCTAAAAAGGGTTTTAGGAAGTTTTTTGTGGTTTTTGAAAGATGACTCGCGACAATGAACGCGCTACCTGTTACGTAGAAAGCGCAGTGACTGTGCTCTTCGCTTTCTTACTCGTTTTTTTAAGCTTCGATGTCATTACCCTCTTTAGATACGCCTCCTCAGCTTATTCAATTGCCTTAACAACTGCACGAGTTGGTTCAGTTGATGAACCAGGCGGTCCTGGCATGACTGTTCCGCTTGACTCTGATCTTAAGATTCCAGGCACAGCCTCTGGATACCTAGCCGCATGGAGACAAGCAATTAAGGGCGGCAGTGCTCCGGCCTTTGATTCAAACATCCTCGCCGCCCTAAATCTTGGTCACGGCTGGGCCAAAGAGCTCTTAGGAAGCAAGTTTAAGACTGTGGTTTGGAGCTCGGCAGCTGAGGCTGCAAGTGATCTTCGCCAAACTTATGAATTTTCAATCGTGCCAAGGCATTACCAGTTTGCTAATACTACTTCAGGAGAGATTGATCGGGATTTACCTGTAGACTATGAGTGCTGCATCGCAGTTCCAACCATACTTTTGCCGACTAAGAAAATCTGCAGGAGTGCGACAGCGACTCGCTATAGCCTTTAGCAACAACTCAGTTGATATGTCTTATGAAGCGAAGCGGTAGTCTCGGTATTGCCATGGTCGAGTTCGCAGCCACCGCTTTCGTGGTGGTGATGATCATTGGCCTGACCTGGACACTGCTTAGCGTCCAGGATTTTAAGCAGAGCGTTTACTCTGCAGCATACGCGGCTTTTAACAACAAACGCCTACGCTTTTTCTCCCGCGACGCTTTGGGAAACACTATAGTCTGGAACGACTCGACGGTTGCGGATGGGATCCTGACCCAAATGTTAAATGAGTTTCGAACAAGAGTGTCGGGCGGATCATCTTACACTGCACTTTCCCCAACAATAGTTTGTGAGGCGCGAGTTGGATATCTTAATTTAACTGCTGGTAGGGTTAATAACGTTACTCCGATAGTTACGCCATCGACTGTCGGATTTAGTGGAGACACCGCCGTTGCGCTAGGGTTGATTGACACTGAGGTTCAAAACTACTCGAGTAAGATGATTGGACGGTACTTGCTCTCGGTGGATGGATTACTGCAAAACAATCCCGAATACCAAGCAAGTTACCTCGACGCCGGTGGGGCGATAGATCCAAGTTCAGCGCCAGCGGCACAAAATATCTATTTCCCCTGGAGCGCCTTCGTCGCTTGGGGATGCGTGATTAAGAGAAAGGTTTTATTTAGCGATCTTTCAGAGAACTTCTCCGGAGTTTTTGTACCGAATAAAACGCTTCTATGAGACAGAGTGAGCCGGAAGGGAACGATGGTAGTCGGGGCGATGAATCCGGATACGCCTTTTTGTTCTTCATCGCCGGTATCATTTTGCTGCTAGGCTACGGGATGGTCGCGTTTAAGGGTTCGGTTAACGCAGCAGAAAAAGCCGAACTGAACCTACTGATTGTCTCTTCGCTAAACGCCGCATCGAATAACTCCCCCTCGCCCGCAGATATGTTTCGCGCGGCCTGCAACACCATGGCAAACGAGTTCAACTTAGACGAAGCCACAGACTGTTCAATTGGAAGCTTTTCAGGGGGAAGCCCGACCGCAACTTTTACGAAGCTCAGATTAGACGGTAAAAAAGAGTGTACAATCTCTTTCTCCTTCACTCCACTAACTTCAAGTGACGCAAACTCATTTTGTATCGATGTAACTAACTGCGAAGATCAAAATCCGATGATTCCGGGGTTTTTGACCCCAACACTTTACCAAACCGGAGGAAGCGGATGTATCGGTCAGAAAGAGAGTCTGGCCTACCTTTTGGTGGACTACTCTTCGAATTTGGTAAAGATTTTTGACCAGAAGAATCCGGCTGCGGCACTAAATCCGAAGGGATTTCAAATTCCGCCGTCTTATTTACTTCTACCCGGGTCCGGATACACTCAGTTTACTACCGACACTTACAATGAGGTTCCATCGATCAGCTTGTCACAACCTCCTGGAGTCTTTGATGATCCGCTAGGACAAGTCGAGTTCGGTTCTGGAAACGCTTATAAAATTCCCTTCTCAACCAAGGAAACCGATAACACTTCAAAAGGGAGGATACCGAACCAAGATGCCCAACTTTTGGGGGCCGGAGGAAAATTCATCGGGTCAATGCCGGACGTCTTCCCCGAGGCGGCTCCGGCAACCGCGCTCATCTCCCCAGAGCCATCAACCGGAGATCCGATCCAGCATATCTCTAAAATTACCGGAGGCTGGTACATGTGGAAGTGGGCCAAGGCCGGAAATACTTTTAACACGGGGGCAGACTGTGGTCTCGGTACTCAATGCCGCTACAAGTGGCGAAGCGGTTATGCTACGGCTTGGGAGCTTACGAATTGGTGCTTTGGGCCGTTTAAGCTACTAGCCCAGCGCGCTGCTCAACACATTATGTATCTGATGAACAACAAAGGAGTAAAGTTCGGCTTGGCTGCGTATTCGAATTGGTCAATGCCGATCCTTCCCCTTCCTACGGCTGTGATGCGCCATGACCCGGCATCCCCGATTTCAAATCTTCCATACCTTGAGACCATGCCGCTACTCGGTCCTTCACCGGGGTTAGATTGGAATGTCGGAAGTTATTCCCTCCCCTCGGCGGATGTTGAGGATTTAGTAAGTGATCAGTTCGGAGACAACTCCCACGTTGGCGCCTGGCTCGATCGAACTAATCAAGCAAGATTTTTAAACGGGATGTCGCTTTGCGCTCGCGAGACTCGCTTTGTCTCTAATCCGGCAAACTTAAGCCGACACTACTTTACCTCTCTGCCTGATCCGTACAACGCATCTTTCCCGGTTGCGCCACCAGCCACAACCAACTGCTCTTCCTTCGGATCGCCAGACATTGAAAACTACTATTACTCGGCAACAAACCGATATAATTTCACATGGAGTTCAAATGGTCTCTGTTGCAGTAAAAACTTTTTGAACCTCCCAAGTTCACCCTGGAGAGCCTCACAGTTCGATAGCGCCGAGCCCTGTAGCACGTTACTGCCATACTCTCTTACAAATACGATGATGGAGGGTGGGACCGGCAGTGGTATAAATTGCAGCCCTACCGGGGTTGGACCTATCTCCTATCCCTACCGCTGGTGCCTTCCTGACCAGCAGCGCTGGCCGGATGCCTCGAACGCTTTAGCCTCACTTCGTGCCGGGGCTTTTTCTAAATCGGGGTATCCGCTGCATCTAGGTGTCGTGGATGGAAGTAGTGTCGCCAATTCTTTGCCAGCAGACCCTTCGCCCAGCATTGATACGGACTATATGTCCGGCATCGATGATAATAGCGTCTACCCGGAAACCACCGATATCCAAAACATCGTCGGCGCTGGCGCCCGACCGAACGATTCCGCTGGCCCGGTGGCACTTTGGAGCGCCTATAAAACCCTGCTGGATCCGAAGTACGTTGCAAACCCGGAATTGGAGGGTAGGCATATAGTGATCTTAAGTGCCGGCGCCCCTAATATCAGTATTAAGGAGTGTCTGGCACGCCAGTTTCAATGCGCCATCTTTACGCAAGACCCGATTGCCGCTGGAATCGTACCCAGCCTGACTAATCAAAGCACCTCGAATGGAAAAACTTACAGCATCGCTCTGCGGGAGACTTTGCACCTAATCCATAGCGCAATCGATCAGGGGATCAAAGTTACCTTGATTCTTTTGGATGTCGGAAATAGTGACTCAGGCGCGATCGATAATCTGCTGGCCGGATTAAAAAAGCCGGTTTCTAATAACGGACAGCCAGCTGGCGCCGGTAGAATTTACAATTTTTGTAAGAGCACCGGTGTCGAGTCTCTCGCTGGCGAGCCGGCTTCCGGTGGAGGAACGTGCGATCCGATTAAAGATCCGGATGCCACAGGTATTACCCATGTCCATTTAATTAAGGGAGTAAACGAGACCTATTCCGCTTTTGGCCAGCGAGTCTTTAGTGAGGTTTCGTTTTTAGTGAGGGATCATGTGCTTGGGTTTACATTGAAGAGGTAGCATTGCCGTGCAGTCGTGGCTCACTCGGCCCTAACTAGAAGCTAATCGAGACCGCACTTAACCCATCTGCAATCGGCACGGCCGTTGTTAAGACTGCCCCCGGACCAGAATCTGTCAGAGGAATCTGTATAAAAACCGTGGCAAGATCACTGGTACGGCTTCCAAACCCAACGATCGAGTTACTGCTCTCGGCATATAGAAGCGGAGCCATGAAATTGATCCCTGTTGCAATCACCTCCTCTGAAGTACTGCTTGGATCATAACGCACCAGGTTATAGCCACCCGCCCCATCTCCTCCTGAAACATATACGTAATCGCCGTAACCACCAACGAACCGGGGTTCCGGAACATTGGTAAG
>CAZJXY010000233.1:0-6195 GCA_964549925.1 uncultured Bdellovibrionales bacterium
GTCGATCTTAGTGAATGGAAAGGAGCTTCCGGTTAAGCAGCGCGAGGGACGTAATTACGTCGAAGCTCCACTAGGCGAAGACTATGAGCTTAAACTCTGCGCGCCACCGGGTCAGGATACTCTTGCGGTAGTCTCCGTAGACGGAGTAAATGTGGTCTCTGGTGTCACTGCCTCTAAAGAAGGAAGAGGATATGTGCTCCCAGACTGGGGCAATATGGTCTTACCGGGATTTACCCTAAGTGATGAAGAGGTTGCACATTTTAAGTTTTGCGAGCGGGAGAAATCGTACGCTGCACTTACCGAACACCCGCGTCATGTCGGAGTGATTGGTGCCGTGTTTTATACCGGTACTATTCCAAAACCGGTATCCAAAGTTACGCATGACACAGGAACGTTATTTGGGGAGAGAACGGATTATAAAGTAAAAAAGGTCCCTTTCGAGAGAGCAGCCATCGCCTGTGAGATCGAAATAGAGTATGCCTCGTTGCCAACATTAAAGGCTGCTGATATTGAGAAGAAATCATCACTTGAGCAGGTTAAAGCGTTTCCGTCAAAGCGTAAATCTAAGTCTGAGCCGACTAAATGCGCCCCACCAGAAGGCTGGGAAGAGGACGACAAGTAATGCATAGCTAATCGAGACCCTGGGGCGGGCTCCTCCCCGATTTGAGTGACCGGATACTGTGGACTAGACCGCCAATTCCAGTCCATGTCTTTCTTTAAGATGCTGTAAGATCTTACCTATGCGATCATCAACTTCTGAACTCTCCAAAGTTCTGTCCTTTCGTTGAAAGGTCAAGCGGTAACTTACTCGCCTATAACCTTCGCCTTCTCGCCTAAAGTCATCTACGATCTCGGCCGTTGAAAGGTCATCAAATTTTAACTCTCTCAAATAACTCAGCACTTTTTCCGAGAGGGAGCGAGGTTCAAGCCGAAGCGTCAAATCTCTCCTAATCGATGGAAACTCACTAGGTTCGACGAATTGTCTGGGTTTCATGACCTTTTCCAGAGTTTGAGTATCGAGCTCGGCATAAACTAGATCATGCTTTAGGCCCAATTTTTTAGCGATCCCCGGATGAACGACTCCAAATACACCGGCAACCAGTCGTCCGAATTTAAGTGAGGCCTGACGGCCAGGATGTAGGTATTTATGCTCTGACTCACCGACTGAGAGCTCACTACCAAGACCGTCGGCGATCGCCTGGATTACCCCTTTGGTATTGAACAGAAGTTCCTCTATCCCCTCGCCTTTCCTAAACTCAGTATCATGCCAGCGACCGGCAACGGCAAATGATAAAACCTCTCGCTCATAAAGGTTTCCTTGCTGATCTTCGCCGCCTTTTACTGCATTGACTCCGCTTAGACCAAATAACTTACCGAGTTCGTAGACTTTGACGCTCGGGACACCACGCTTTAAGTTATATTCAGCTACTTTACCGAGGCTTAAGACATTACTGTTTTTGACAAAGGCACAAGCCCCCTCAACAGCATTTACAATCTTTACGTGCTCGCTTTCAACATCAGATTGCAGCTCTTCAAGAATCTTCAAATCATCTGGTGAAGCGAAAGAATCGGTAATTACCTCAAAAAATCCATTACCGTGTATTATGGGCTCGACAATCTCTAAAAGATTATCCAGAGGAGAAGCTTCAGCTTGTTCATAGTCCAGCGCAGGCAGTTCGATTTTTAAATTATTGTATCCATGCACGCGCGCGATCTCTTCAATCAGATCATCTTGATTGTGCACGTCCCAAAGACGCCAAGAAGGCACGCTACAAACAAGCTCTTCTTCATTCTCTGCCAGCTTAAATCCAAGATGCTGAAAGCGACTTTTTACCTCGGCCAGAGACAATCGGGGTAAGTTCAACTCTCTGCGCAAACGTTTCAGAGAGGTTGTTATTTTTCGTTCCTCCGTTGGTTTTCCTGCTAAAACAGTAAGCCCCAGAACATGCGCTCCAGTTCCAGCTACAGAACCACCACTTCCCTTGGTAAGAAACGCGAGTCGTTTCAAAGAATATAAGATAGCTTCACGATCGCTTCCTCGCTCAAAGACATAAGACGCGTCAGTGGAAAGCCCCATCTTTCTAGCCGTGAGTCGAACACTAATCGGATCAAACGCAGCGGACTCAATTAAAACTTTCTTCGTAGTCGAGCTCACCATTGTATTAGCGCACCCGATCACGCCAGCTACAGCGATGACCTTCCTTCTATCGCAAATCACTACCGATCCGGATGGTACTTTATAACCCTTTTGATCAAGGGCGATCACTTCCTCTTCCTTGTCGCTTATCCGCACAACAACTTCCCCCTCAACTTTGTCAAAGTCGAAGGCGTGCATTGGCTGACCGATTTCCAACTGTATATAATTTAGGAAATCAACGATGGCGGGGCGATCTTCAGCCGAACCAACGATTGATTTGATTTCAGAAGGAATTGCAAGATCGTCCGATAGCGCCATCTCCATAGCTGCATAACGCGAGCACTTATCAGTCTCGTTCCTTACCACAAGACTTACCGGCTTATTCGGAAGCTCACTAACCGAGGAAGGGATTTTCACAGGGGTCAAGCTTCGGGCTGAAAGTTCACGCGCAATACCGAGGGCACTTAAATGATCACCACGGTTGGCCAGAGTCTCGACCGTAAAAACTGGATGACTACCCGATGTGTCGATATCTTTAACATCACCGATCAAATCATCGAAAAGCGCGCGTAAGTCTTTAGGCTCTTGCGACTGTAATGTGATCAACCGCTCTAGCATCTGAAGGTGCAGCTTCATAACTCTTTACTAAACTGTCTTCAAAATTCTAAGATCGTTTCCATAGATCATTTTCAATCTAGGAATTCCAAACTCCTGCCCAGCCAAGCGAGTCGTACCAAACCCGAAAGCAATACCAGAAACTTCCTCTGGATTATACCCGAACTCGACCAATACGTTTCGATGGACCATTCCTGAACCAACCACAGTAGCCCAGCCTGCCCCACCACAAGAGGAACATCCCTCTCCCTTACACAGCGAACACGCAACGTCTAATCCTAAACTGGGTTCGGTATAAGGGTAAAATTTCGGTCTAAATCGGTACTTCACTCGCTTTCCGTAAATCGAGCGCGCAACATAAGCCAGCACTCCCATCAGATTGGAAAGGGTCAGTCCTTTTTCAATCCAGATCAGCTCAAATTGATGGAACATTGCTGTATGCGAGGCATCTACAGTCTCATTTCGATAGGCCTTTCCAGGAGAGAGGACTTTCACAGGCAGACCGCCGCGCTTAAGTGTGCGAGCTTGAACTGAAGTCGTATGAGTGCGAAGTACATGGCCGGTACTTGTAAAAAAAGTGTCCTGCATATCGCGAGCGGGATGATGTTTGGGGATATTCAGGGAATCAAAGCAAAAATACTCAGTTTCGATCTCTGGCCCCTGTTCGACACGCAAACCAAACGGCCTAAGTGCTCGCACCATTTTACGCTCAACCCGAGTAATCGGGTGAAGCGATCCTCGCCCGGAAGATCGCGCTGGTAGAGACAGGTCAAGATATTCACTTTGTAGTTTTGAGGATATTGCCAATGAAACAAACTCTTGTTCTTTTTCGCGCAAAAAAGCCTCGAGTTTGTCCTTGAGAGAGTTTAACTTCGCCGCGACTTTCGGCCGACTCTCGGCCGGTATGGTTCCCAGCTCCTTTAACAGCCGCTTGATTGTTCCTTCTTTACCAAGCCAATCGCGCTTAATTAACTCCAGATCTCCGGAATGGGAGACACGATCAAGCTGCGCTGAGAGTTGCAGCTCCAGCTTATCAAGATCGGTCTCAGCAAGTGCCATAAACAGTCAGTTATTTTACGCGGCTTCCGAAGATGCGCTGATCTCGGTAGGCTCTGTCGCCTCGGCTACGTCTGGCCATAAACAAACGATCGACTCACCTGCAATCACGTGAACCCCGAGTTCATCACCTTGTCTTTGGAATCCGTATCGCACCGCTCCGCCATTATCACGTAACAGGTCACGACAAGCCTTCTCTTCCCCACGGAACCAAAGATCCTGATATTTCCTCAACAGATCGCTATCATCTAATAACTCCCTGTCGACCATAGCGAGACAGCGTGTGTCAATAAATACATATCCTACAGCGCCGCCAGCTCGTTCACTTAGTCCCTCAAGATTTGGCTCCTGTCCATCAGGGTGAACTATTATGGTTAAAGCAAATGGGTCGCGCTCGATTCGGTAGGTACCTGGATCGATATCAACCACGCAGCCACCAAAGTCACGTATGATCTTATCTTTTACTGACGGATCTGAATCAATGTTCGTCATCAGAGCGTCGATGAACTGAGGGTTGGCCAACATGAATTGGTCAATCATCACCAACCCGCCGCTCTCTACGGCAATTCGCTCGCGCTTGTTGCCGCTGATTGAAGCATCCCTTAGGTCTCTTGAACGTCCGCCTCTTCCACCTCTACCTCTTCCGCCACGGTGATGCCGGCCTCCGCCTCCGCCGCCGCCACCTCTACCGCCTCGTCCACCACGACCGCCGCCGCGATGTCCACCACCTCTACCCCCACGTCCTCCGCCACGACCACCACCGAAAGACCTTCGGCCTCCATTACGATTGTTCATAGTTTAAGCAATCCTATTTAACTGTTTTGAGTGAAAGGTAAGCCCAGTCCGATCGTCATGAAATTTCTCTCTAAACCGCGCTCTTTGTGGCAACGATGCCATTCAAGGGCGAAACTTCCCTTCATCGATTAATGCAAACCACTCAAAGCTCCCGTACTCCCGGGTTATCGGAAGCGTGGAACACTGAAAGATTATCGACCCTTACTAACACATCCCTATGAAATTTGAAAAACCTAGCTCGCTAGTACTTGATATATAAAGCGGGCTCCAATAGAGGCCGATAATATCCATGGGAGGACAGTTCCTAACGTGGCAGACTTTAGCTCATCTCAGCATCGAACCTTACAAGTATCTGAAATTACCGGAGATCTTCCCTTTGTTCAGGGCGTTTGCTTTGATCCAGATGGCATTTCGCTACAGGGACTCTACGGCGACGAGTTATCCCTGTTCCGTGCCAGGAGAATTTGGTCCGAGACTTTGGAGAGAACTTTTTTATTGGAAAAAAAGCGCGATTTTGAGTTCCAGATAAATAAGGACTACGATTCTAACCGCTTTGGGTTAAAATGCACATTCGTAAGTGCTTGCGGTCGTTACGCATTTTGGCGATTAACGAATAATCAGGCTCCGGAAGCACAATACGAGATTGAAACCGCCCATATACCTGACTCATTGTCACGGCATGATGATTTTGTAACCGCCCCCGACCTAAGGCCGGTTCCGACTTCCGCATTCGACCAGGAACCAGCGGACGATGTTCCAATTTGCTCGACGGCTCGTCGAAGCGATAAGTCATTTTCTCAATGGCTGCACGATGTGATCGAGCGAATAAGTAAAACTCTGTAATCACAGTAAGTTACCTCCGTCACCTTCGACTACAATCGGACAATAACAGTTACATTATGGCAAGGCGCGGATCAAACGGTCGATATATCCTCTCCGCTGGGGAGATTGCACAGTTCACGGTTTGTCCAGAGAGTTGGAGACTCGCTGTGCTTAATCGAGAAAAGGCGAATTCAAGCTCCGATCGTTCAGATTTAGGGCGAACCCTACATGAAAAATGGGCCCACAAATTAGATGAGTCAGCATTTCTCCTAAAAAGCTCCCGCGTGGTTATTGTAATGGTTCTGATCGCAATTGGAATATTTGCCTTAACCTTGGCTGTAAGGAGCATTCTTGGAGCTTGAGTTACGAAGATATTTTCTCGACCTAATCGAGCAGATCGCAATGTTAGATACCGAGATAATTCTACTGGTAGTACTTTGTGCGATCGCGCTCATGGTTTGGGACAGTATTGATCTTGGCTCAAAGAAAAAGGCTACGGAGAGCGGTGTTGAATCAAAGAGCCAAACGGTAAGAATCGACGGAAGTAAAACTTTACCTGTTAGAAATTACGTCTCTGAAATTCAGGGATTGGCGGGAAGACCCGATGCGTTAATTATCGAGGATGGTCAGATCATTCCAGTTGAGCGAAAACCGTTAGCGCGAAAAATCCGTGATCGTTACGTTGCGCAACTGTTAGTCTACATGCGTTTGATCGAGGAATTTGAGGGGAAGCGACCCCCGTACGGGTATTTAATACTTGGCTCAAACTG
>CAZJXY010000234.1:0-6187 GCA_964549925.1 uncultured Bdellovibrionales bacterium
AAGTTCCTCAATTTAGTGAGAGATCGATCTAATTTACCAGGAGATGTGTTGCAAGCTTTGGTCCGGGGAGCTGCCGGAAATTTGCGTAAGCAGGACGTTTCATCGATCGGTCGTTGGTACGATGTCTCAGTCGAGCAGGTTTTGCTTACGGTTTGCGCCGATGATTCTAACCCTGAGATTGCCCTAGAGGCTTTTGACACAATAGCATCGCGAAGTTTAACGATTGAGCCGAGTGCTTCGTTGATCGAATGGATTCGGAGCGGGCACTGGGAGAAGCGGCAAGACTTAGTCAAGGTTGTAGGGATGCTCTCACAAATTGGAGATTATACTAAAGAAGAACTGGATAGTTCCCTGGCCGTCTTTGATCGTTATGCCAAAGATAGACGCTTAATCGAAATCTTGATTGATGCTGGAAATCCCACCATTACAAAGTTTGTTGTTACCAAGTATAAGGATTTATTAGGAGTTGGTCGGCTGCTAACCTTGCTCGGGGACCCAAGCAAAGAAATTAGGATGACGGCAATTCTCTCCCTCAAGGAATATAACGATGTTGGGGCGCTGAGAATTATTATAGACGCTTATGAGCGGGAGCAGGATCCTGACGTTAAGAAGCTGTACGAAGACACATTTTGGACAATCAGACAGAGAATCGGCGCCAAGTAGCGTATTTATAAAACACTGTAACCGAAGGATTCGCTAACTTTCCTGGATCCTTGAGTTTGTCTTCCTACTCCATAATAGTGTGAAAAATTATTAAACGTATTTGGCAGCTATGTTTGCCTTAGAGATTACTTTTCGTGACGGGGTGTCGAACTCCGAGATGGTTCTGGTACGTCGACCACAGGCAGTCGTGGGCGCGTCGGAGCATGCCCACGTTGTAATCGAGGACATGAAACAACTCGGATACGAACTACGCTTCGTCAAAGGTCTCGGTAGTTCCTTTCGGTCACAACCCCTCGGTTTGCAGGGAGCCAAGGGAATGAGTGGTATGCTTGAAGGGGTCTACAATGGACAGGCCTCCTTTGACCTGGGGAATGTGTCTCTCCAGGTTGCGGCGCTAGATAGCGACCTGGCGATCAAGGATGGGGAACCACCCGATCGCGCTGGTGTTCGAGTCCTACGTCAGGCCTGTGTTTTTGATACCCCGCGGTTTCCAGCAATTATGGTTTCTGGGGCCCAGCCAGTTATCGTATCGTTCGCTCCAGATCAGCCGCTCTATGTGGGACGCTCAAAACGGTGTGCCTTGCGCTTGGATTCCGCAGATATTTCGGGGGAACATGCTCGCATAGGATTTGAGTCAGGAGAGTTTTGGGTAGAGGATCTTGGATCGACTAACGGTACGTACGTTAACGGGCAGCAAATTTCAGGCCGCCAGCGGGTCGCTAGTGGGGTTTCGATAGTATTGGGGAGAGAAACGACAATTGTAGGAATTACAGCGGAGTCTCAGATCCAGATTGCTGGCAAGGGTAACGCGGTTGCCGTGGCACCGCGACCAGAGGAGAGCTATCCAGTGCTGTTCTCGATTTCTGAGCTGGTACGTCCAGCTCGGGTTTCTCTCCGGCTAGGCTCCTCATTAACCCTTGGCCGTGATCCTATGTCGGATATTTGGATTGGTTCGCCTCATGTTTCTCGCAAGCATGCAGTTCTGTCTATGTCAAAGACAGGCTCTCTAAGCGTGATCGACCACAGCACCAATGGATTGGCTATGAATGGCGTGGTGTTGGCTAGAGCTACACCGATTGCCTTGGACTCGGTACCAGCTGTGTTCGATTTTGGTGGAGGCGTTCATATAGCGATCTGTTTCGATCCTCAGCAGGAAAAGGCCTTTGCTCAATCGAATGGGGCGATAAGCGCCTTTGTGAGTGCGGCCGTGAATAGAGTTGAACCAAGAGGGGCTGTGTTAGATCACGACCGTAGAGCGCCTGCTCCGGATCTCTCGGACCCTTCGACCGATCAGACCTCGCCTCGAAAGGTGAGAGTGACACCCAGGCAACTTATATCCTCCTTTGCTTCTTTGGGTGTTCGCCAAAGAATTTTGTTCGTAGTTGGGATAGTTTGTATTTGTCTTTTGGTAGTAGTGGTTTTGAACGTATTGGCTTCCAAGCCGTTTTAGTATGGTTCTTTTAATTTGAGGTTATTAGGAGCGAGAAATGGCAAACGATAGTACTGAGTTAACATTTGTAAGATGCCCGTCCTGCCGCAGTCTTGTTCCGGCAATGTCTAGTCGTTGTCGGATGTGCGGAGCCACTCTAGATAGTGTGGGCAAACCTCAAGCTACTCCGCCCGCGGAAAATCTAAAATCCGGACGAGTAAGACAAAAAACCATGTCAGATTCGGGGGAAGAACTCGCCGTTGAAAGCGGGGAACAACCACTCTCTCCGGGAGTGGAGACACCTAAGCCATCCCCAGAACCTCTGCCAAAGGAACCGGTTGACGTAGCCCTAGATGATCCTTTGCAAGCGTTCGTAGAGGAAGTTCCGATTGAGAGTCTTGAGCCATCGAATGGAGATACTCATCGGGAACCAAATCGCCCTGCTCAACCCAAGCAGAAGGTCGCGCGAGAGGGTGAGCGAGACGACGCCGTTCGCCCACAGGTAGTGGTGGAGCACGGACGAGGTAAGCCCGGAGGGTTATCCTTCGGAAAGCCAAGCCCAGAGTCTCGTCAAGAGGATTCGAGCCAGACCGCACAGCGGGATCGCCCCAAAGATCGGGGACCTCAGGATCGTAAACCCGAAACGGTAAGGGAGGAGCGTAAGTTAGAGTCAGACTCAGAGCAGCGTGAGTCGCCTCGACGCGATGAGCGCCCTCCGCGGGGAAATAATGCGGCTGATGCTTTGCGCGCATTGCAGGAGCGGCAGGAAAGAGAGGTACCGAAGGATGTGCCTGACAGGCCAACGCTTGAGCGCGAGAAGCGCAGAGAGGAAGTTCCTGGCCCTCAACGCCAAGTCAGAGGAGCGGAGCAGCCCGCCAGACCTGAGCGTGGACGAGGGGAAACACCCAGCTTGAAGCAGGATGGCCGATTGTTTGGTTGGTTAGTAAACTATGAGAATCCAAACGGGCTTGCCATAGAGCTGCGAGAGGGGCGATTCTTCATTTGTGGAACCAAATTCAAAGATAGTGACATGATAATCGATCACCCTTCAGTCAGTACTCCGCATGCCATGGCGCGAGTGAGCATTGATCATGGGTTAGAGGTTCAGGACTTGATGAGTGACGGTGGAGTGTTTGTTAAGCGCAAAGATAGTGGCTCGTTCAAGCGCGAAGACGACAGAGTAAAGGTTGGACATGGTGATTGGCTCCGAATAGGAGAGGTTGAATATTTAGTTTCCTTAATTGCTCAGGTGGGAAAGAGATAACATTACGATGTCATTTGGTTGGAGAACAATTTTTCGGCTAAGTTGCTTGGTTACGCTTGTTAGCCTGCTTGGCTGTGCATCAGAACAGGTCGCCAGCGATCTCGATCAGAAGCAAGCAAACGAAATCGTGGCCACATTGGCTGATCATGGTATTAGCTCAATGGCAAAACGCGGCCGAGGAAGTACCAGCAGTTTTAGTGTTGAAGTCGACCGCGATTACTATCAATTGGCGATCTCCGTTCTTCACGCTCAGGGACTACCGCGAGCACAGCAGCCAAGTGTCGAGGAGATCACTCGGCCGCAAGGTTTCATGCCAAGTTCTCGAGAGGTCGAGGCGCTTAGGCTCGATTACGCTCTTGGAGCGGAGATTGAAGAGAAGCTACGAACATTGCCTGGGATAGACTCAGTCAAAGTTGTAGTGCGAACCAATCTTCTTAAGTCTGATATAGAACCCAGTGCGAGTGTATTTGTTGCTGAGCGAGCCGGCATCAATCTAAACCAGCAGGACGTAATTAATACGATCCAACTCCTCGTTCCGGGCGTAAAGAGGGAACGGATACAAGTCTTGACCCAACAGCCGCCTTCCCACGAGGTGACCGTTTCCGATATTGGCGCTGAGAATCGAGCGGGCGTCGTTGTACATCGAGCCTTAGTCCCCTTTCTTTGGTTTTTTAGAGTACCTGAGGACGACTATAGAACGCTTGGGGGAGCGCTATTAGGTTGTATCGTAATCGGAATTTTAGTGGGCGGGGTTTTTGGTTTCGCTATCGGTCTTGATCGTGAGGCACGAGCTGAAGGATTTACTAAATTGCCAGCGGCTAAGCTTCCGTCTGCAGGCGCGCTTCCGGCGATAGATCAAAGTCGTGAGCAAGGGCGTACCGACTTGACTCGCCCCGATCGATCTCAAGGAAGAGGCTGGGAGTAGAGACATGGAAGCACATCGTTTCAGAAATCTATCAGCTAGACAAAGAGCGGTTGTGGCGATTGGATTGCTTTTGGATGGAAGGGAAGCGGAAAATTACTTAGAAAATGATTCTGTTTTCGGCAGCGCTCTTAGTAAGGCCGCGCACGATCTGGCTGATCAACCCCCGGATTTGCGTATGCCATTTGTCGGAACAATGCTTAGAATTGCCTTGCGCGAGATGTCACAAGGTAAAGTCGAAGGTAAGAGGAGTTGAGAATTCGTTGAGCTATATGTGGGCATATGGAACAGGAAGAGCGCGAGGAACTTGAGCGTTACCTAAATGAGATAAGGGCTGAATTGAATCTACGATTAGCAAAAGTGAAAACGGTGGAAGAGAAAATTGATTCGATTAAGCGTAAATTCCAAGAGCTGGAACAGACACGTTCTTGGCAGCGCGGTAACGCTGGCATTATTGCCGATACCGATCGCTTTAAGCGAGGCCTGCTGCGTGAGCAGCAGACGCTTGAAGCAGAGAAAAAAGAGTATGAAGTTGAAGTAAAACTGGCGAGAGAACGGGAGCAAATGGTTTTGGGCCAGCTTAAGCAATAGACTTTCGTTCCAGAAGTATGAGCCGGTAATTATGATTTGAGGAAGTAGACTTGGAAAGCGGAGAGTTACAATCATCGACACCCGGGCTCCAGCGCTGGGATCCAAATCGATATCTTCGTAAGCTCGATCCAGACCTAGTGAGGCTTTCGCATGGGTTTCTTCGGACTCGACCGGAGAAATGGTTCCCTGGCTTTGCGGCGCAGTGGCTACCACTAGCCCACGCGCTTGGCGTCGAGCTCAAAATAGTGGAAGTCCAGCCGCTTTTGTCCACTCCCCGAAATTGCGATCGAGGATTTGGAGGCACGATTGACGAAGAGCCGCTAGCGATTGTTTGGGATCAATCCTCTGAACAAGTTATATCGGAGTGCATCGCACCCGGTAGTTCCGGTGTAGCAGCAGAAGCCATTCTTGAGTATCTTTCGAGGAGATTTCTTTCGAGTCTTGCTCTGGCATGGAGTGGTCCGGAATCATCGGTGGTAAAATTTGATACTTCGATAGATCTGAAATCGATCAAAGAATCAGGTGCCATAAAGTTAGGTATCCTCCTGAATAACCGCCCGGCGCACATATGGTTATCCCTAGGGCCACAAGTAGTCGAACGTTTGGATGGGTTATGGCGAAGACAGATTCGTTCAACCAGTAAGCAACAAATCGGCGGAAATGTTGCCATCGAAATTGCTCAGCTTGCAGTCGCACCGTCAATGTTGGTTGATTATATTCGACCCGGCACGACTATTGATCTCGAGGTAACAGTTTCTGATATGGTTACTTTGCGGCTTGGTAATAAGTCTTGGCTCCCGGGGAGATTATGCGATGTCGATGGGCGCTTGGGAGTTGAGATTATCAGCGGGACCGTACCTACCCTGACTCTACCCGAGGGATCAACCAGATTGAGCGTAGATTTTGGCAGTTTTGAACTTGATGCCGGGGGAATGGCGGAGCTTTCTCAGGTTGGTGCAGTCCTGGCGACTAATGTAGATATAGGGGCTAGTGTCTCTATGGTCGTTAACTCAGATAGGGTAGCGACTGCTTATCTCTGTACTTACGAAGGACGTTTTGCCGTTACTGTTGAAGGTTAGAGCTTCGTATGGAAAATTTCCCGATATCGTTTAATGCCATCCTTGCCATAATTCTATTCACGTCATTTGTTAAAGTACTGACTGTTTTAAGTATCCTGCGCCAGTCACTAGGTTTGAGTGCTGGGATGGGAGTGGCTTTTGCTGCCCTGGCTTTCGTTCTCTCAGTACTAATCGTCGAACCGCAGCTTAAGCGCCATGCTAGCGGAGAACTGGCCAATGGCTTAGAAGGCTTATTTTCT
>CAZJXY010000235.1:0-6138 GCA_964549925.1 uncultured Bdellovibrionales bacterium
TTTGAGGCATCGGCTGACGCTTCCGGATTTGGGACGATGGATTCCAGATTCAGAATTTCGCCAGCTCGCTGAACCGTTACCGTTATGGTCGCGCCGGGGTTCGACGTTAGAAGTTGGTGGAGCCAAGTTCTAGCATCCGCAACAGAGTCGATCGAGTGCGAGTTGATGGCAACGACTACGTCCCCGGACTGCACACCCGCCTTTTCAGCCAAGGACTCCGGGATCACTTGGGTGATCGAAGGAGGCCCGGGCAGGGGGATCTTGCCGCCTGGAACATACATTACCGCCATCACCACTGCCGCAAACAGTAGGTTTGCAGCAGGGCCGCCGAGATAGCTGAGAAACTTCACGCCGCCGGATCGGTTGTCAAACCAGTTCTTCTGGTCGAAGTATTCCGGGTTGGTGGCACGAAGAGCTTCGCGTTCCTCGTCAGTGAGAGATTCGATGTAGCCTTGGTCGAGTGGCTTCACATACCCCCCGATAAAGATCGGAGCGAGCTGAAACTTGGTCGACCAAATTCGCCGCGAGAAGAATGCCTTTCCCATCCCGATTGAAAAGACAGGAGTCGGCACCTTGAAGAAGCGGAAGACCAGCCAGTGCCCCATCTCGTGGATGAAGACCACTGCGTTAAGCGCAAGGAGCGCGAGTAGAATGTAGAGAAGTTGCATGTGGACCTCATGCTAGGGGTTTAAAGATGAGCAACCAGTTCACGCTGAACCGGATCTTTACTCTGATCTTTTTTGTTGGGAGTGGAGCCTCTCCTGACAAAAAAGATCAGAGTGCCAATCTTAATCCAAAAAAGTGAGGTTTAACCGTAAAGGAAGTCCTACTCATATGAACCCAAGCACCGTAAGGAGCTTGGAGATTAGAAAGAGACACGAGACCTTAGAATATCAACAAATCTAAGGCTAACCAAGAATTACGGTAAAATCCGTGTTACCTCCCCCTCCCAGGTAACTGAGCATCCACCTGAGCCGTTTCGCGGAGTGTAAATATAGCGAGCATTTGAAGAATAGTATTTGGGCGGACAGCTAGCTGAACATCCAAGTTCAGAGCAGCAAATTGTACCAGCATGGAACACGGGAGTATCCATTTCTAAAGTAACAGTGGCGCAACGGAAGCATGTATCTTCCCCGTCTTTAGCGCTAGCGCTAAGGCCTCCCTGATCTAGCACCTCACCCTCTAACGTATCTAGCTCAGTTTGGGGTGAAACAGATCCCTCGGGAAGTGTGAAAATCGCGAGGGAGTCGCCGCCGTCGGCTTCAATCTCAAACTGAGCGTCGAAAGTCTGCTCGGCTCCAAAGCACTGATCACTAACTAAGCTTAGATCACCACTCCAGAATCCACGTAAAGCTGCTTCCTGCTCGGCAAAAAGAGTAGAATCAGATCCGCCGCCGCCGCACGAAATTAGAAAAATAGTTGGAAGTATTAACCCGCCGAATAGACCCGCCGAACTTTGCCGCATAAATTCCCCGAAGAAAACCCCCCACACTTCGCCCGGAGATTTAGCTGAATCGATAGGATTTGGCAACTTTGATTGATCTTACCGCCTAAAACTGGCAATAATTCCGCTCCGGTATTGTTTGGGCTGGATGCCCGATGGTGGTGTTTTTATGCAAAGTAATGCGATGAGAAAGGAAGCCCCTTCCGCACAGCCCAACCCAAATTTTGACTGGAAGCGGATCTCTTACCTTCTATTAGCATCAAGAGCTCTAGACCAGATCGAAGAGACCAAACTACTACCTGAAAAGAAGGTGCTCTATCAGTTCACCGCCCGAGGGCACGACATGGCTCAGATTATCCTCGGCTCGATAATTAATCATAAGTATGACGCAGCCGGAGCCTACTACCGATCTCGCCCCTTCCTTCTTACCTTAGGGCTCTCGCTTGAAGATGGCTTTGCTGGACCGCTCGGGAAATCTGGCGGCTTTAGTGACGGACGGGATATCGGGGTGGTTTGCAACTTGCCGCAAAAAGACAGCGCGAAAGTTCTTCCGATGTCGGGAGATGTAGGATCTCAGTACACTCCAACCGCAGGCTGGGCCCAATCAATTCTTTATCATCGAAACGTATTAGGCGAGAAAGATTATCAGGGAGCGATCGGGATAGTGCTGGGCGGTGATGCATCGGTTGCAACCAACGGGTTTTGGTCTGCTCTCACTATGGCCACCACTTTAAAACTCCCGATGTTGTTTTACATTGAAGATAATGGATACGGGATCTCGGTACCGGGGGAGTTTCAAACTCCAGGATCAAATATCGCAAAGAACCTCGCGTCTTTTAAGAATTTGAAAATCTTAGATGGCGATGGTTGTGACCCGGCCGAAGCGTCTGAACTAATTCATCAAGCGGTAAAATACGCCCGCAGTTGGAGCGGTCCGGTTTTACTAAGACTCACTGTTCCAAGACTCTCTGGTCATTCTGGACAAGACACCCAAACATATAAGCCGGAACCAGTGATTAAGGCCGAGCAATCTCGCGACCCTCTTCCGAAGTTAAAAGGTTACCTAGTACCAACTCTATTTTCTGATGCTGAGTGGGGTGAGCTTGAGCGACAGGTTCAAGCTGATGTTGAACGCGCTTTAAGTTCTGCGTTAGCACGACCTGAACCGGATACATCCAAAGTCTTGCGCTACCGTTTCGCTGAAAAAAAACCAGATGGATCTCCAGACCTGCAACTTATGGGAGGACTTTACGCCAAGGGTGTTAAATTTCCCCCGAGTTCTGAGGTAGCAGAGTCAGAAGCGCAGCGGATTAACATGGTAACAGCGATTCGCCGCACCTTGGACTTTGAGTTAAAGACCAACTCAAGGGTGGTGGTTTTTGGTGAAGATGTCGGACCAAAAGGCGGAGTGCACGCTGTGAGCATGGGGCTGCAAGAGACCCATGGTAAAGAGAGAGTTTTTGACACAAGTCTCTCTGAGGAAGGGATTATCGGTCGAGCCGTCGGGATGGCCCTTGCTGGACTTATGCCAGTAGCGGAAATTCAGTTTCGAAAGTATGCCGATCCGGCTACGGAACAACTGCACAATTGCGGAACTATTAGATGGCGCACCGTGAACCGTTTTGCCGCCCCGATTGTTGTGCGCGTTCCGGGAGGGTTTTTTAAATGTGGGGATCCATGGCACTCAGTCTGTGATGAGGTGATGTTTGCGCACTCCCCCGGCTGGCAGGTGGCTTTTCCTTCAAACGCCGAAGATGCGGTCGGACTCCTAAGATCGGCGATGCGCAGTAACAATCCGACGTTATTTTTTGAACACCGCGCGATGCTAGATAGCGCGTGGGCGAGGCGTCCATATCCAGGTGACCACTATGTAGTTCCTTTCGGTAAAGCTAAAATTACCAGAGAGGGAGATGCTATTACTATTGTTACTTGGGGCGCGATGGTTGAGCGGGCCGAGCAAGCTTGTGAGGAGAGTGGGGTAAACGGGGAGGTACTTGATCTCCGAACTATCTCCCCGTGGGATAAAGAGGCAGTATTAACCTCAGTCAAAAAAACCAGGCGTGTACTGATCCTTCACGAAGATGGCATGACAGCAGGATTTGGAGCAGAGGTTGCAGCAACGATTGCCAAGGAGAGCTTTTTTAATCTTGATGCCCCGATTGAGCGGCTTGCGGTCAAAGATATTCCAATTCCATATAATGTCGGACTGTTAAACGCCACAGTCCCAACCGTTTCTGAGATCAGCCAAAAAATAAGCGAGATTGTAGAACTTTAATTAGAGGTCGAGATGCCTGATTTTGTCGATATAATAATGCCGCAGTCGCAAGAGGGGACTCAATCCGTCATCGCCAACTGGTTAAAGCGTCCCGGGGATGCGGTTAGAGAGAACGAACCCTTAATTGAAATTAGCACTGATAAGGTCACGATGGAGGTCGCGGCCCCAAGTAGCGGTGTACTTAAAGAGATCGTTACACCGGAAAATACTCAAGTAAAACCCGGAGAGCTCTTGGGGCGAATTGAGATTGGTGTTGTTTCCAAACAAACCTCGACCTCTTCGGTGCAAAAATCGAGTAAGCCTGGGACACAGGCTGCCCAAGGCCCGAAAGTAGCGATTGAAAACATAAGCCCGGTAGTAAGAAAATTAATCAAGGAATATAATCTCGATCCGGCCGCTATTGATGGCAGTGGTAAGGATGGAAGAATCACTCATGAAGATGTGATTCGGCATATCGAGGCCAAGGCGCGTGGGGAAAAATCACAATCAGAAGCAAAATCATTGCAGGGGAAACGAGTACCGCATAACCCGATGCGGAAGATGATCGCAAATCACATGGTTGAGAGCATGCTGCATACTGCTCCTCATGTTACCACAGTGTTTCAAGCCGACTTATCCCGGGTTATGGCTGACCAAAAGGCTAAGGAGTCTGAGTTTGCAAAACAGGGAGTTAAGTTAACTTTGACCTCTTACTTTATTCAAGCCACAGTCGCTGCGCTTAAAGCTGTTCCGCAGGTGAACTCTCGCTGGCACGATGATGCCACTGAGATATTTGAAGAGTGTAATATTGGGATTGCAACCGCTTTAGGAGATCAAGGTTTGATTGTTCCTGTTTTGCATGGTGCAGAGCAATTGGATCTTTTCGACACAGCGAAGGCTCTCCAAGACCTTGTATCAAAGGCTAGAAATAACTCACTGACATCCGCTGACATTCAGGGCGGCACATTTACCATCACCAATCACGGCGTAAGCGGGAGTTTAATTGCCACACCGATTATAAACCAGCCTCAATCGGCTATATTAGGGATCGGAAAGATGGAGAAGCGTCCGATCGTCATAGAACAAGGTGGTAAAGACGAGTTAAGTATCCGTCCCATGGTCTATGTAACCTTAACCATTGATCATCGACTCCTCGATGGTTTCGTTGCTAACTCTTTCTTGAGCGCGTTTGTAAAGAATTTAGAGAGTTATTAACTTTACAAGTTACCCTTGAATTCCGGGCTTTCGGCGTTATCCTTATCTAAGGAGGGCGACTCATATGAAACGAAATACCTGGGTGGTAGTTGCAAATAGAGCCGGAGCTAAGTTTTTCCTGCATCAGGCAATCGGGCAACCGCTCTCTGAGATTGAAAGCTTTGAGAATCCTGCGGGGAAGTTGAGGGCAACAGATTTAGTTTCAGACAAGCAGGGGAGTTCGTATAACGCGAATGCTGCCTTGCATCATAATTCTTACTCAACTCCGGTCGATCCAAAGAAAAACGTTCTTGATAAATTCGCGAGAGAGGTAGCTGAGAAGGTGAATAAGTCAGCGTATGAGGGGAAATTTGAACGGTTGGTTATCGCTGCCGAACCTAGCATGCTCGGAGAGCTGCGCGGATTTTTAGATAAACACTCTACTGAAAAGATTGTGGTCGCCGTCGACAAAGATTTATTAGCGTTTAAACCGGGCGAGATTGTGGAGCACTTGGCTTCCGCTGTTCGTTTGTAGTGCCAAAAAACGATAATGGTTCCGACGATCTATCTAATGACTTCGGAAAATTCGCGTAGCCGAGGCGCATTGCTATAATTCGCTTGATGGGATTATCAGAACAATCGGTTGAGGATAGGCAGAAGGCTTCCGGTGACTTAGAGCTAAGCAGGGCTTCGCTTCCCGCAAGCTCGCTCCGCGAGGAGATAGAGACGCGTCTCCACACTCGCTTGATTAATATGGGGTCGCTGAGCAACGATGCTAAGGGCGTGCATAGAATTATCGAGGATGGGATCTACGATCATAAATCCGCACGCAAATTACTCGAAGATCCGGATTTCGTACACAATTTAAGAGGGATGGCCAAAGCGATTTCAAACGCTGGATATTCAGCTTCCAATCTTGAGGAATCAACGGCCCTGCAGAGCGCTCTGGTCGATTACATTATATCAGACTGGGAGATCCTCAAATCCACCCCGATTCCTCCTTCACGTTTATCCAAGTTAAGTGCGCAGTTTTCTGGAAAGGAAGTTGCTTCAATGTATCAGTCAGCTGAGGAGTACTTTGGAGCAGAGTTTGGAAAGAGTGCAGTGCTACTTTGTTTAGCCGGACAGTATTCAAGTATTGAAGAAGTTTATCGAACCCGTGAGCGGTGCATTAAAGAAGCAGAGGAATTTCTACGACCCGACCCGCGGCTTCGTACTTTTATCGGAAGTGCGATTAATGCGGTTT
>CAZJXY010000236.1:0-6122 GCA_964549925.1 uncultured Bdellovibrionales bacterium
TGGTTCAGGAAATACCTCTGTATAGTCAGTAGTTGTAGCGGCGTTACTTGCCTCGCTTGCCCAGGTAAAGGCCTGAAAGCCTGGTTGTGAAGGGAGATTTTGCTGGTCTCTTTGAAGGTGATCCCATCTTGAGTAAACAACTCGCCCAAAGGAATCGATACTAGGGTCAAAGGCACCGGAGGGGGCATGATCAAGAAGTGTTAATTCGCCGCTACTCGGGTTTAGCTTCCATACCCCGGTATTGGTATCTTGAGATTCATACTCATCGAGCTGCGGATAAAGGTGCGCCGCGCCGTTTCTAGGGCGGTCAGAGACAAAGAAGATCTTACCGTCACTTCCATAAGCCGGCATGATATTATTGTAATTTGACGGTTGATTTGGAACTTTTGTGATAACAGGGGTATCATTTGGTCCAAATCCGGATATCTCGTATATCTGCCAGTAAAATGTTGCTACTTGATACTGTGCAGTCGGTGCGCCGACCACCATGCTAAATAGCGCTTTTGTTCCGTCCCAGCTTACGCTTGGATCTCTCACTGCAATTGAGCCTGCTCCTTGTTGGCCGGAGTTTCCGTACCCTGCAGCTTGGGTTAAATTTTTAAGCGTTCCGTTTGTATAACGAATATAAAGATCTCCGCCTCTAAAAACTGAATCCATACTTGCGCGTTGATTTCCGAAAGTAGCAGTGATAGTGGCAAAATCCTGGGGGACAGGCACTTGGGTTACAAATAGAATTGGATTTTCACACGGGGCGGTGTGGCCTTCGACTGTCGTAAAAACGGATATAGAAGTTAAAAGGACGAGGACCGATAAGAGTTTTCGGAGATAAACCATCAAAACCTACCCGGTTGAACTAACCAATTACCTTACGAACCCCCGCTATGATTATCGTGCGATATCTTCTTAGGGTTTCCGGTTTGAGGCTACTTTGCAATAGCCTAAATAATTGAACTTATTGTATAGATTCAGTTTTAAGGTGTTATGTTCCACCCTTTTTTAACTAGTTTGTCTGGAAACACTTCAATTTCGCAGAAATTCCCGGGCTTTACCTTTAAGTCATCAACTTTGCCGGATTTTCTCAAATTTTCCCATTCGGCTGGGAATACCGAGTAAAAGAGCTTCAAGATGCCGTTACTTGTAATCGCGCAAACGACCTCTTTACTCTTATGTTTCTTCCTCAAATCTGAAACCCACTCGGCGATCGATTTGATTCGCTGATCTATATCCTCTGGAAAAAGCACCGGGTCGGCCTCGGCCCGTCTCTCCCAGGCATCGTACTCTTTGGCCCAGGAGTCTTTGATTTCATCTGCGGTCAGCCCCTCCCAAGCGCCGTAGTCTAGTTCATCAAGCACCGGAGTATACTCAAGAGTGTCATGATTTAATCCAAGCTCAGCTGCGATGATTTTAGCAGAGTCGCTCTGACGCCTTAATTTCCCGGAATAAAATTTATTGGGGAGAAGGTTTATTTTTTTTAGATGAGCGCTAACCCGCTTTATTTGGTCTTTTCCGGTTTGGGTCAAAGGGAGATCAGTTTGGACTCCAATCTGCTTTGGTGTATCCCAGCTTTCAAATGTATTTCCATGACGGACCAGAAATAGTGTGAAAGAAGTGCTCATTACTCCTCTAATTATTACTCATATAGTTAAACTAATTCTCCCTCCTTTTTGATGATTCTTTCAACGGACGGGATGTCTTCGGGCGCATCGACTGAGCCGAGGGTCCTTCCCTTGGTATCGACCTCAACGCAACGGATTGGAATGCCGTTTTCCAGCGCTCGGAGTTGTTCCAATTTCTCGACCTCTTCAAATCGACCACTGGGAAGCGTCTGTAGTCTAAAGAGTGCCTCCCTGCGGTAGGCGTATAAGCCAATGTGCTGGTAAATTAGGGCGTTATCCTCGGTGCCGGAGCGATTGAAAGGGATTACTCCTTTTGAGAAATAAAGCGCGTTGTAATTTTTATCAAATGCAACCGTCGTTCCGGTTGCGCTTCCACTAGCCTTTGCTCCGAGAAAGCTGCGAAGGTTATTTCCAGTCAGCCGAACGATCGGAGTTGCCATTGCGATTGAGTCTGAAGCACCGATCACTTGAAGCACCTGGTCGATAATCCACGGTGGTAGGAGTGGAGAGTCACCTTGTAGATTAAAAATAATCTTGTATTCAGGATATTTCTCCGCCACTTCAGCAACTCTATCCGTTCCGGTGCGGCAGCTAGTTGAAGTCAGCTCGACGTTTCCACCGAAGGATTTTACGCATCTTTCGATCTCATCGGAATCAGTGGCGACTACGACCTGGGAGGCTAAAGTTGATGCCTTAGCGATTCGCCAAACGCGTTCAATCATCGGCTTTCCAGCGAGCACGGCCAATGGCTTTCGCGGTAATCGCGTTGAGCCTAATCTTGCGGGGATAACTAAAAGGACCGGATCCACGTTAACGTTTTTATTGAACGAAACTATTATATTTATACCATCGTCAGAGCATGCGTAAAGCTTAAAAATGCGCTAAATTTGCCGACATTCGTTACCTTGGTTGACGGTAAGGAAGATGTTACTCTCGAGCGCTATATTTGAGTTCAAAGATGCAAAAGCCATTTTATATCTCCACAGCTATTCCGTATGTAAATGCCGATCCGCATGTCGGGCACGCTCTTGAGTACGTTCAGACCGATGCTATGGCCAGATACCAGAGGCTCTTGGGCAAAGACGTCTTCTTTATGACCGGCTCAGATGAGAACTCCTTAAAAAACGTTCAGGCGGCCGAGAGTGCTGGAGTTGAGGTGGGGGTCCTAGTCGCGGAGAATGCCAAGAAGTTTTTTGAGTTTAAGAATGTATTAGACATAAGTTTCGATGGTTTTATTAGAACCACAGAAAAGAAGCACTTTGCCGGCTCTCAAAAGCTTTGGTCGCTCTGTAAAAAAGAGGATATCTATAAAGCCACCTATCGCGGACTCTATTGTGTCGGGTGTGAAGCCTTCTATGCTGAAGCTGATCTTGAAGACGGAAAATGCCCCGATCATAAGACGAAGTTGGATCAAGTCGAAGAGGAGAACTACTTCTTTAAACTCTCAAATTATAAAGATACTTTAATCGATCTTTTAGGGAGCGGAAAACTAAAAATCATCCCTGATTTTCGCAAAAATGAGGTGGTAAGTTTCTTAGAAAGCGGGCCGCTTGATTTTAGTATCTCTCGATCTGTCGCACGTGCTCACGGCTGGGGGGTCCCGGTGCCGGGAGATCCTTCGCAAATAATGTACGTCTGGTTTGATGCGTTATCAAATTATATCACCGGTCTTGGGTTTGCTACTGATGACTCGCAGTACCAGAAATATTGGGAGCAGAAGGGGGAAAAGAGTCGGGAGGTGGTGCATGTAATCGGGAAGGGGATCTCTAAGTTCCATGCGGTTTATTGGATTGGGATGCTGCTTTCAGCCGGGGTCCCGCTTCCAACCACAGAGTTTATCCACGGGTATATCACCTTCAACGGTCAAAAGATGAGTAAGTCTTTAGGGAACGTTTTACATCCCAAGGTGCTCGCTGAAAAATACGGCTGCGATCCGTTACGCTATTATCTGCTTGGTGCCGTTTCAAGTTTCCAAGATGGAGATTTTTCAGATCAGCGTTTCAAAGAGCTCTATAATGCGCATCTTGCAAACGGCGTGGGAAATCTTTTCTCTCGAGTTGTTACTATGGCCGAGAAATATTGCAGCTCAAAAGTACCGCTAAAGGTTGATGACCCCTTCGACACCAAGAACTTTTGGATCCGTTACAAAGAAGCCTTCGGGGGTTATGACTTTATGGAGGCGGTCAAGGTATTAAACGAGCTTGTCACAACTTGTGATGTGTACGTCAACGCTCAAAAACCGTGGGCTAAGGCTAAAGCGGGGGAATCGGTTGATGGGTGCATGTATCAACTCTTGGAAGGGTTAAGGCACATCGCCATAGCGCTTCTTCCGATTATGCCGGGGACGGCTCGACGTATGTTAAACGGGCTTGGGATTAAGAATGATAAGGTTGAAGTTTTGGAGAAGGCTTCAGTTTGGGGAGGCTTAGCAGCCGGAGGCGCGATAGTAAAAGGTGAGGGGTTATTTCCGAGGATGGGGTAAGGAAGTGACAGTTTGCAGAGTTTTAGCACCCTATGGAGAAGCCCCTTAATTACCGATAGTAGTCAGGTTTAAGCGAACACAATTGCAAATTCAGTGTGTTTCCGCCTTGGGCGATGGAATCGATCACTTTTGATTAATGTAAGAGGATCGCTCTAGCTGCTTAAAGTGGCTGTCTGTTAACGCCGATCGGAAACCGGATCGAACATTAAGCCGCTTTTGCAAGCGCATGAACTATCTTAGCAATACTCTCAAGGGTCGGGTTGCCCTTAGGAGATAAAATCCGGAAAAGCGTGCGCTTCGGAATATTCGATCGCGCTGAGAATTTTTCCTTGTTTGTAACACGGAGATAGGCTGCTAAGATCTCTTTGAATGCCTGTGCGTCTCCATCTCTTAGTGACTGAATTAAAGCATCGTACACAAGTTCATCATCACTAAATGTTGCTTTAGCATTGTATCGGGCGAGTTTCACTCCACGCTTAAGGCGATATGAAGGCATATTTTTGAAGGAGAACGCGCGCTTCGCGGATGTCTTTATTCTGGCCATTCTTGCTTCCTCCAAGAATTAAAAGTACCAAAGATCCAAACTCGTCCCGAACGGAGCTGAAGTAAACCCTGCGCCCGTTCTTCCAACGTAGCTCGGCTAATCCATCGCCCAAATATTTGGCGTCACCAAAGTGATCATCTAACTCAATCCTAAGAACTCGCGCATCTACCTGCGCGCGTCCCTTTGCGTCTAAGCTCTGCAACCAATCGATAAAATTGGCAAGCCGCTTCACGCGCATAAGTTAATCCTGCCATATATGGCACTATCGCGCAATAGTAAATCACGTTTGCGTTGTCTCTTAGCGTTCATTTTGTTACGCACACTTAAGTAAAGTCACCGCTTAGTCACCGCTTAGCTTTCACTAATTAGCTTTCACTAATTGTTCGATCTAAATTCGGAAAAGTTGCCTAGTTTTTTCAGTGGCCTAGACTAGGACGATGCTAATTCCACACGCTGTTGGCCGGCTTGTGGTAAAGGGCTTTGATCAGGGCACTCTCTAGTACCAAGTACTCTTAAGAGTTCCGGACAATGGGGAGCCCCACTTCTAGTTGGGGCGGATTAGTGGCCGGAGGCGCTATCGTAAAAGGTGAGGGGTTGTTTCCGAGGATGGGGTGAGGCAGGTGTGAGTAATTAGTTTAAGGGGCACTCTGGGTTGTTACTGGATCCAATTCTAGAGGTAAGGTATTGTGGTGTTATGGAGTTTAATACCCCTCGTACTTCTGAAGAAGACATCCCACCGCATCGCTCTATCGAATTGCTTTACTTACTTTCTAAGTTAACAATCCATGAACGCGCCAAACGATTTTTTGATTTTTGGAATTTTGCTCGCGAAATGGAATGGACTGGACTTAAGATGAGGAACCCAGGACTAAGTGATAAAGAGGTAAGCGATCTCTTTAAGCAGTTAGCACGAGAACGTTTCATCGCATCCCGATTGCATGGTCAATGACACATTCTCAGCCATTTGTGACCTAGTCTCTTGCTTCAATAGGCATGGAGCTCGGTATCTTATTGGCGGCTCTGTTAGCAGTAGTCTAAACGGTGTGTTTAGAACTACAAACGATATCGATGTTCTGGTTGAGAAGCCTCTTGGAGAATTGCTAGGGTTATTAGTTGACTTAAGAGATAAGTTTCTGGTCGATCAGAAAGCATTAGTAGAAAGTCATAAACAGCTTAAATCCTATAATATATTCCACGAAGAGAGTGCTCTTAAAATTTACCTCTTTCCTGCCCATAGCCGATTTCACCAAGAGCAACTTAATCGAGCAATTCTGGTATCTCCACCGTCCGCTCATTGCAGCTTTAAGATCTCAACTGCCGAGGATATCATAATCCAAAAACTACTTTGGCAGAAAAATTGGCCATCCGAACGCCAGATTTCAGACATTATCGGGGTGATCAATCTTAACAGAAAATCGCTTGACCTGATCTTCCCCCGCTTTTGTTGACTACTTAAGCAGCGGCCTTCCGGTTACTTTTC
>CAZJXY010000237.1:0-6120 GCA_964549925.1 uncultured Bdellovibrionales bacterium
ATCCCAGTGATAAGTTAACTGAAGGACTGTCCCTATTGTTACAAGGGTTTGGAGAACTTGAAGACGTTTTGGAAAACGACTTCGGCGGTGATACTGAAGATGATGAGTACGCTGCCGCAGTGGTCTCGGAAGTCTTAAGCGCAATTGAGGGGTTAATCGATTCTGAGGACTATACTCCGAAGTACATCGCCTCGGTCGTAAGCGCTCTTACCGACGCCTTAGAAGAGCTCGACCCTGACTTATTTAGCGCCAAGGAAGAGGGGGCAACTGCTAAAGACGATGATGATGACGACGACGATCTAGACGACGATGAGGACGAAGATGAAGACGAGGACTTTGAAGATGACGACGATTAGCCCTGCACTAATCTAAACTCGGACCATCCCCTAAGCGGGTATTGAGTCAGTGCCTTTTCAATTCCTGTACGAGTAACTTGTTTAATCCTAGAAATTTCTTCTTGAAGAGAATGAATCTCCCCTCTATAAGTCCACTCGTTGCCAATCGCCATAAGTCGTCCCATTGGAAGCTCTCCACCCAAAACTAAGCGCGAGATGAACTTAGTCTTGGCTCGCTCTAAATCCTCATTCGAGAACTTTAGTGGATCACTTAATACACCCTTCATCTTTGATAGAACCAATTCCAGATCCTTAGGGTTCATTGACGCATAGGCCATGATAACCCCAGCTCGATCGCGTGTATCCACTTCCAAAACCGCAGTTTCAGCTAACCCCTTATCGACGATCTCCCAGTAAAGTTTGGACCCAGAACTATCCCCGATTATCATCGAAAGAATCGAAAGCTCGTAGCGAGCCGAGTCCTGCGCAGTAGGCCCCGGGGTGACTAATAAAAGATGGCTCTGATTAATCCCCTTTTTCTTATACTCTTTCTTGACCGGCTTTGGATCAAACTTAGGAGTATCACGTGAGGCCTTAAAGTCACTCCACTTTCCACAATACTTATCTGCGTCCTTGACGAATTTATCCCAAGAGAGCTTCCCGGTCGCTACAAGCGTCATATTAGAGGGTGAATATCTACGATCAAAGTAGCTCTTCATCTCAGGCTGCGAGATCGCACCGACGCTTTCAGTCGTTCCCAAGACTGACTTTCCGGCCGGATGCGAGCCGAAGAAATCCTGCAGGCTATTTTCGAAAAGAAAAAATTGAGGACGATCCTGATACAAAGCAATCTCTTCTAAAATGACTTTTTTTTCCACATCGAATTCCTCCTGTGGAAGGGAAGGTCTTAGCATATCGCTCAAAAGTTCCTGCATCTCCGAAAAGTACTCTGGCAATACTGAGGCGTAATACACGGTAGTCTCTTCACTTGTGTATGCGTTAGCGTTAGCCGCGAGGTTACCCAAGCCGTAGGAAATATCCAACGTCGAGCGACTCTTAGTCCCTTTAAACATCATATGCTCTAAAAAGTGCGAAATACCGGATTCTTTTTTTGTCTCATCGCGCGCACCGGTTTTTACAAAAAAACCGATCACCGAGCTTGCATTGTCCGCGTTCGTTTCAGCAATCAATTTCAATCCATTCGAAAGTGTGTGCTGATGGACTTCTCTTGGCATTTTTACCTCTCCGGAAACTTTAAGCTCTTACCACCCAGAGTTACCATGGTCATATCTTGGGGAGGGTGAAGTTTTAAGTGATGATCTATAGATGCGGCAGTAACCGCATTTATTCCGCTCTCAATTTCTTCAAGGGTTCGAACCCTTTTTGCCCACCACCAATCAGAAGCATTAGAAAAAGCTCTAGCTCCAGAAGACTCCTGCGACATGACCAAACCGGCCTTTAAATTTGCCTTAGCGCGATTTAGCTCTTCGTCAGTTACCGTGCCTGAGACTCGTCTTAATTCCTTGACTAAAACATCCAATGTCTCTTGAGCTCGATCGGGAGTAGTTCCGGCGTACGCGATCATCCCCCCCTCGTCGCGCGAGGCCGAGTGCGAAGAATAAACGCTGTAACAAAGTCCTCGCTTCTCCCGAACCTCGATGAACAGTCGACCGAACATTCCGCCAGAGAGAATCGCATTCATAACCCGTGCGGCATAATAATCAGGATCCAAAAACTTAGCAGAGCGGTACCCCAATGCTATTTGAAGCTGCGCCGAGTCAAGTTCAACATGATAGGTAGCGTAGGGATTAATCCTCTCGCAGCGCGGGGAGGATATTTCCTCCCCGCTCCAGGCCCCAAAGTGCTTTTCGATTGAGCGCACCACCTGATCCGCTTTGACCTTCCCCGCAACAGAAAGCACAGAACCTCTCGGAGTAAACCGGGAATGATAATCCTTCTCTAAGATATCTCTCGAACAAGACTGGATACCGTCTCTCTCTCCAAGCAACGAGCGATTGAATGGTCCAGGATAGTAGCGCTTCCTAAGTTCATGCATCACCCTCCGTCCAGGGTTATCATACATCGAATCAATCTCTTGAATTAAGAGACTCTTAATATTTTCGATTTCGTCACTCGGAAGCGAGGCTTCCTGAACCATCAGACTCACCAATCGAAGGGCTGGATCCAACTGCTCCGAAAGGAACGTCGCGCTATAGCCAATTGATTCCATACCGGCACTCTCAGAATGCCGAATTCCGAAGTTTTCAAACTCCTCGGACAGTGACCGAGAGTCGTAAGGTCCAGCACCGCGAGAGGTAAGTTCTGCCAAAATCAAACTACTGCCGATATGTTCAGGTGAATCAACTAATATTCCAGAAGGAATACTCAGTGAAAAGGCCACCGACTCGACTTGGGGAATCTCTTGAACGATTACTGCAAGGCCATTGGATAAATTATTAATGCTCGGAGGTCGACTCATAATTACGAAGCCTTAACTAAAACATCGGCCAACGAAACCTTTCCACCTTTCTTCTCCTCTCGCAACGCTTCAAACACCGCTGCAAGCTCAGAGGCAAAAGCAACCTTTCCTCGATGGCGCCTTAGAGCATCCACCACATCAGTGACAAGAATACTCTCAGGACTTCGTTGTAACGTTACACTCATCTCCTGATTATCACCACGCGAAATCATTCTGGCACGTTCTAACGAATTAAGTATCGGTTTTAACACCGCCGAACTGCAGCCTAACTCCGCAGCAAGCTCCCAATCATTCGGCAGCTTCTCTCCCTTCTCAAAGGCGTGAGCGATTAAAACTAAAGACTGCATCGCCAGCAACACTCTACCATCCCCGACATCAAGAACTGTGCTTTTTGAACCGGCTCCAGTTTTAGGAAGATTTTGAAACTGATAACTCGCCTCGGCACCAAGTAATAAAATCACCCAGGTTAAATAGAGCCAAAATAGAAAGATAGGAATTGCGGCAAGAGCCCCGTAAATCGCGCCGTAACTTGAAAATTTCACGATATAAAGCGCAAAGGCTATCTTTGCCAGATTAAATAGCACCGCAGCGATTAATGCCCCAAATAGCGAGGACCAAAGTTTAACCGGCGCTTTCGGCACAAGATGGTAGAGCAAATAGAACGAGATAAAGTCGATCATGAAAGGAAGTAGCTGACTATAGGCCTTTGCCAACCAGCTCATCGAATCCCAGCCTTCCAAATAAGTAGCCGGAGAAAAGCGCGCTGTGTAGTAAACTGAAATCGCAAAGATCGGAGCTAGTACGATAATCGCACAAAAAATTACGATGCGATTCGACCAGTTTCTCATCTCAAAGACTTGCCAAACTTCATTGAGTGCGTATTCGATCGAATTTAATAAGAGAACGGAAGTCACAACTAGAAAGATTATACCGATAGCGTTTACGGCAAAGGCGGCTTCGCCGAATTGTAGCAGAAATTTATTGCTTAGCTCCTTGATCGAGACCCTAACTGAATCTACCCCCACTTCAGTCGGAACATAGTGACTAAAGAGAAAATCGATTACATCCGAGGCGTTATTATCTGAGAGGCTAAAGGAAGCCAAGAACCCAAACCCTAGTGCTGTGACCGGTACCAGTGAGAAAAGTGTAGTGTAAGCGAGTGAGGCGGCTCGAGAAAAACCGTTATCGACATAAAAACGCTCACACGAGGTCCAGATCACTCGAAGGACCCAAAGGAGTTCATCCCATACACCTCTAAAGATAGCCATATTATGCCACTGTTTGGCACAAAACCGGGCTCAGCGCTAGCCTGCTCCCCTAGCGAATCATTTTGACCGGTAAGCGAGACAATATCTGCTGGAAGACGGGGACTATCTGGGTGGCAGTAGGGGCAAAATAAACATTTGCAGCGCTCGAGGCCATACATCGGGCAAGATTTTGCGGTGTCGTGTTCCAAGCCGTAGTACCCGCGGCCGGGGCGTTACAGGTCGCCGGTGCTGGTCCGCTTCCACCATTATAAAGAATCACGAAAACCTCGACTGTTTGACCGGATGATTGCCCGCTTCCCGAAGGGCTGAGCGGCACACCCCACTGTTGTCCGTCGTTTGTCACATTTACACCGTATTTAATATCCTGAGCAACGTTATACGCGAGCAAATTAACCTTCTGGTCTTGGTTACCTCCACTTGAGGGGCGACATTTAGTCGTAAAACTCGCTCCCGGACTAGAATTGTAGGAACTCTGGGCATCGGTCAATACGATCATAAATTTCTGAGCATCAGTTCTGGAGACACCCGCTTGAAAGAGTTTTCGACGAGACTGAAGTAGTCCTTCACAATTATTTGTGCCTGACCCGCCGGCTGCGTTCAACGCGTTTATCGCATTCCGTAAATTAGTATTACTGTAAGAAAGGGAGACTAGATCTCCTCCGCTGCTTGGATACTCGCTCAAATCCTCACAGTCACCATAAGTCGAACCGCTGGCGTTGGTATGATAGCATCCGCGAAACGGCACTAATGAGACTCGAGTAGGATGAGCGGAAGTCACCCCCGCTGGAACCAGACTATCGACTAGAGTCCGGGCACCGATCTTCGCTTGGCTAATCCATGTTGGGGATCCACTATCCATCGAGCCTGTATCATCGAGATTGAGAACTAGGTCAATTTTTCCCCCGGGTGCCGCGACAGCCGAGGCAGAAGTTGAAAGCGAATCACAACCACTTCCACATCCTGCTAATTTGCCAAGACGCATGAACGTGGTGGGAACAACTGCGTTCGCGGTCACTTGTACTCCATTTACTGGATTACCCGAGGCATCGTTAACTGTCACGGTTGACACCGCGAGAGCTCCACACGCCACACCATTCATGCGCGCCGCATTGCACGCCGCGGCTTGCGCCGCAGATAATCCGCCGCCCAATCGCGAAGCCGCTGCCAAAGCAGCAGAATCGACTGTTCGCTCAAGTTCTGAGCGCGCTAGATAGGCTCGTCCTGAGTCAATTGCCAGGCCAACAAACATGCCAAGAACGACAATTGCTACCGCAAAAAATACGAATAAGCTCCCACGCTCATTTTCACAAATGTTTTTCACCTTCACTCCCTCGTTACAAACGATCCAAAAAGACGGAACGCTTATAGAATATGCCGAAAGGCGTATTGCCAATAAAATTGGATATCGACGTTATCCTTATCGGCGCATAGTTATAAAACACCTCGGTCACATGAAGTGTTAATCCCTGCGTGCTGAGTTGTTTCACTTCTCCTAGCTTCTTACATGCACAATCACCATTGTTTCCGATCTGACTGACACTTCCGAGCGTCCCGTACACCCAGTTAACCGAGCCGCTCCAACCAGAATTACTGCGCCGAATGCGGTAACGATCCTGCTGCCCACCAATCAACCCAACACAACTAAGCCCGAGACTTGGATCTACGTTGTAGTCGCACGCTGATAGTGAGGGATTCCACTCGATCTGAGAATAGATAACATTAAACTGGCTTGGACCAGTCGCCCCGGAACCGGTCAAATTCACAACAGGAGCTGCACCTTCTATTACGCTCTGTAAATCACCATTCAGACTATTGGCCCAAGATGTGGAGCCCTTTACCCCTGGCTGCCTCGACACTAGACCTCCCGCTTGTCGAGTGAGCTGAGTCAAAACAATCTTTGATCGGATTACCTTACCAAGCTCGACTGCCCCGTAACTTAGAACAACCAAAATCGGCAATACTATCGCAAATTCCACCCAAGCATTTCCACTTTCGACTCGACTTCTCGAACCCCTCCGTTTCAAAGGCCACATACTTA
>CAZJXY010000238.1:0-6091 GCA_964549925.1 uncultured Bdellovibrionales bacterium
TGATTGGGGATCGCTTCTACTCTCTGCTCAGCGCCGCTTCCCAAACCGCTTGAAATAAGTTTTTCTAATTCAGATATTGGCAGTCTAAGTCGTGCGGCGGTCTTATCTAGATATTGGCTCCTTACCACAGCCCGTTCTTCCGGAAGCTTAGACAATACCGTTACAACAGCTTTTACGATTCGAGATTTACTCTGAGCCCCTAGATTTCCCCCTACTGAATTATCGTCGATTAACGACCCAAGAAAACATTCAAAAAGCGGGATTGACGGAAGATTTTCCAATTCTGCTGAGGTTCTCTCTCCGTGGGTTAGGGCAAACGTATCTGGGTCATCATTTTCTGAAAGAAATTTAGCCACAAAATCGATATCGGAATTTACGGTTAATGGAAAAAGCTTAGCGGCCGCAGCTCGTCCAGCTTGATCTCCGTCAAACAATACTACACAACGCTTGGCCAAATTCCCGACACGCTTCACATGCTCTTCTGTGACCGATGTGCCACACGTGGCAATTGAGTTCTTCACTCCGGCCTGCCAAAGGCCAATCACATCCATATAACCTTCTACCAGGTATACTAACCCAGTTTCTCTGATTACAACTCCGGCCTGAGGTAAGCCGAAAAATGTTTTACTCTTTTTATAGATCTCGGATTCAGGAGAGTTTAAATATTTAGGGGCATTCTGATCGCCATCGCTGCTTAAATCAGGGATTAATCTCCCGCCGAATCCCGCAATCCGAACCCCATCGATAAATATCGGAAAAATTACTCTTCCACGAAATCGATCAATAAAACTTCCCCGACTACTACGCACTAAGAGTCCGGCACGCAAGGCTAACTCAAGATCTATATTCTGCGTGGTTAAATAATCTGAGAGTCCATTCCAAAGCTGAGGAGCGAAACCGATGTGAAACGTTTTGACGGCGGACTCTACGATGCCTCGAGATTTTACATAATCTTTAATTTTGCCTTCGGAAGAGGCTAGAGCACTTTCAAAGAAACGGAGAGCGATATGATTAACACGATATAAGTCCTCCGCCTCTGACTTGTATTCACCTTTCTTGAATTTTCCCTCGTATTTGACCTCGATTCCATATCTGGCTGCCAGATCTTCAACGGCTTCCGGGAATGAGAGCCCGCGGGTCTCCATTACGTAACTAATGGCGTTCCCAGATTTACCACAGCCGAAGCAATGATACGACTCACCGCTCTCGCGGACATTAAAGGAGCCTGTCTTTTCAGTATGAAACGGGCAGAGACCGACAAAATTTCTTCCCATACGGCGCAACGGCACACTTTCGCCGACAATCTCTATCAAATTAGCTGAAGCTTTGATTTTTTCGATGGTCTCCTGCGATATCATGCCCTTTCCACAATCATGGCAATTCCCTGACCACCTCCAACACAAAGAGTAGCAATGCCGTACCTCCCGCCGGATCGCTTCAACTCATGCACCAGAGTAACCAAAATTCTCGCCCCGCTTGCGCCAATTGGATGACCAAGCGCGATCGCCCCGCCATTTACATTCACCTTTTTCTCATCCCATTCAAGTGATCTAGAGACCGCAATCGCTTGCGCAGCAAAAGCCTCATTTGCTTCGATCAAATCAATCGAACTCAAGCTGACTGTGGTTTGCTTTAGCACCTTTTTTACCGCCTCGACGGGTCCGATACCCATGATCTCCGGCTCAACCCCGCTGCTTGCAAATCCGACCACTCGAGCAAGCGGTTTGAGCGCTGATTTCTTTAGTGCCTGCTCAGACATAAGAAGCAATGCGGCAGCCCCATCGTTTATCCCGGAGGAATTTCCGGCAGTTACACTACCATCTTTCTTAAAAGCTGGTTTCAAAGCAGAGAGTGCTTCAATTGTAGCGTCGGCTCTTGGGTACTCATCGGTGTCGAAGGTACCCACCTGTTTTCCTTTCTTCACGATCGGAAACGGAACGATCTCATCCTTAAATTTTCCAGCTTTGAGGGCAAGTTCTGCCTTCTTTTGACTCTCCAGCGCAAGCTTATCTTGATCCGCTCGGGATATTTTAAAGCGCTCAACTAGATTCTCAGCAGTAATCCCCATATGACATCCGCCGAAGGCGTCAGTAAGTCCATCTTGAAGCATTAAATCTTTTAATTCTAAATGCCCCATCTTTGCGCCCCATCGAGAACCGAGGGAGACATAAGCGCTCTGCGACATACTCTCCACACCACCGACTAGCACCGTCTCGGCCGCACCGCAAAGTATGCTCTGAGCGCCTAAAGCAACTGCCTTTAAACCTGATCCACAAACCATATTCACAGCCGTGGCTGGAGTCGAGGTCGCTACACCGGCTTTGATCGATACTTGCCTTGCGATATTCATCCCGTGGCCAGCAGCGAGCACATTTCCGACAATTACTTCATCGATATTACTAAAGAGATCTTTATTCGTAGACGCCCTGACTACCGCTTCCTTAAACGCAACCGCCCCAAGCTCTGACGGAGACACTTCAGCAAGGCTCCCGCCAAACTTTCCAATCGCGGTGCGACAGGCTGAAACAATAAAGACTGAACTATTCATTACTTTTCCTCACTTGAATCAGAGGATTCGGCATCGAGGGACTCTTCACTATATTCAACGAACAGTTCGAGAACCTCGTACTCCTTCTCACCGGCAGGCAACTTAATGCGCACTGTATCTCCCTCTTCCTTGCCGATTAACCCTCTAGCGATTGGGGAGTCATTTGAGATCCAACCGCGCTCTACATCAGATTCTTCTGAACCGACAATCGTTAAGACTTTACTCTCTCCGCTATCGATTTCTTCGATTTTTACTGAGCATCCAAACACTACTCGCGTAGGTTTCGGTGTCTTTCTCGGATCAATAACTTGAGCATTACTCAATCGGGCTTCAATATCCCGAATCTTCGCCTCAACCAGACCTGAATGTTCTTTGGCAGCATCATAATCGGCATTCTCCGAGAGATCGCCGTGCCCACGAGCTACTTCAATAGCTTTCGCAAGCTCCGGACGCATAGCTTTCAAGCGTTGCAGTTCCTTCCTTAATTTAGCGTACCCGCGAGGGGTCATCGGTACTTTCACAGTTTAACCTCAAGTAGACAGAAAGATTTAGCCAATCTCAGTTTATCGAGCGACGCGCATCAACTTCAAGATTATAGTTTGAACAAAAGAAAGACTACGCTCCTCCGTTACAATCTCAGCATGACGCTCCAATCGAGCCCGCCTAAACTGATCTTCAAGCAAACTCTTACTCTGAGCTAAAAACTCATCTCCCGCGACTTGACGCTCTGCAGCACTCGGATACTGGGCCCGAATGGCGCTTAACTCCCCCGCGTCCAACCAAATCCCAGCGCAATTAAAACACTGATCGATCTCTACTGAAGATTTAGTACCAAATTTAAGTACGGCCAGCACCTCGCCGCTACACTTAGGACATTGGCGCTTTGACTTGATAGTCCCCTTTCCCTTGGCTTGCGGGAAAAGCAGCTTATCGACGTTAAACTCATTCCACTCATCAAAGTGACTCAACTCCTTCTCATCGAACCATATCCCCCCGCAGCCGTGGTCACAGATATCAAGTGGGACAGCGCTGACTTTGATGTGCGAAAGGTTTGCTGTGCAGCTTGGACATTTCATAGTTTACCCTCTGAATAACATTTTCGCCGATTAAACCGCAAAATATTCCTGGATGGGCTTTACCCCCCAGTCATCTTCGGACTTTACCATCTTTATAGCCTCAGCGGCAGCATAAGCTCCGGCTAAAGTGGTATATGTCGGTATTCCCAACTCATTTGCAACAAGGCGAATAGATTTAGAATCCAGCAGATGCCCGCTGCCTTCCGGTGTGTTTATTATGAGCTGAATTCGCCCCTCTCCAACTGCATCTACTATATGTGGGGAACCTTGACGCACCTTATTGATTACCTCAACTGGCACCCCGGACCGACTCAAAAGCTCAGCCGTTCCCGAAGTTGCAATTATCTTAAAACCTAGAGAAATCAATCTCTGAGCCAAAGAAAGCGCCTCGTCTTTATCACTATCTGCTAAGCTTATAAATACCGTCCCTGAAGTTGGAAGTACAGTCGAAGACCCATATTGCGCTCGAGCAAAGGCTCCTCCGAAAGTACGATCGATGCCCATGACTTCACCAGTTGACTTCATCTCTGGGCCCAAAATCGTATCTACTCCCTGGAATTTCTTAAAGGGGAATACCGGTGATTTTACGGCTACATAGCCTTCAATCGGAGTTTCTTTTATTCCAAGCTCCTTAAGCTTTTTCCCAACCATTAACTTGGCTGCGACCTTAGCCCACGGAATCCCGTTAGCTTTTGAGACGAAGGGGATAGTCCTTGATGCGCGCGGATTAACCTCCAGAATATAAACCTTTTCGTCTTTGCTTACCGCAAACTGCACGTTCAGTAAGCCGATGACCTTAAGTTCAAGCGCCAGTTTTCGCGCTTGGCCCTTTAATTCATCAACAATTTTGGAAGAAAGGCTTTGTGGCGGAAGTGAGCAGGAGCTATCTCCGGAATGCACTCCGGCTCGCTCGATATGCTCCATCACCCCAGCGATTACAACGTCTTTACCGTCAGACAAGGCGTCGACATCAACTTCGATCGCGTTTGATAAAAAGCGATCTAGTAGCACCGGGCGATCGTTTGAAACCTGCACACTATCCCGCATATATGTTCGAAGCTCATCTTCTGAGTGGATCACACGCATCGAGCGCCCACCTAGGACGAATGAGGGCCTAATCATCAATGGAAATCCGAGAGCGCGAACGGCGGTTAAAGCTTCCTCTAAACTTCTAGCTGTAGCATTTTCCGGTTGATTTAAGCCAAGCCGTTTTACGAGGTTCGAAAAAAGTTCGCGGTCCTCAGCTATGTCAATTGACTCAACGGAGGTTCCGATGATTGGAACACCTAACTTGGCAAGCGGGCCAGCCAATTTCAGCGGTGTCTGGCCACCATATTGAACGATAACGCCATCTGGCTTTTCACGATCAATAATCGAGAGCACGCTTTCTAATGTCAGCGGCTCAAAGTAGAGTCTGTCACTAATGTCGTAATCCGTAGAAACAGTCTCGGGATTACAGTTTACCATTATTGCTTCGTACCCTTCCTCTTGCAGCGCAAAGACAGCATGCACGCAGCAGTAGTCAAATTCAATCCCCTGGCCAATGCGGTTCGGGCCAGACCCAAGGATAATTACCTTCTTTTTGTTAGATGGCGCTGCCTCGGTGGCTCGATCGTAAGCTGAGTATAGATACGGTGTAAGCGCTACAAACTCAGCCGCACATGTATCAACCGATTTATAACAAGGAACGATCTTTAAACTTTTCCGCTTATCGCGAACCTGATCTTCATTTACACCACAGAGTTTGGCGATACGTTGATCAGAAAACCCGTCTCGCTTTAAGGCGCTAAGATCCTCAACAGTAAGCTCAGAGAATTTTTTCTTGCGAAGAAGCTGCTCTGTCTGTATCAGCTCTTTTATTTGAGTCAAAAACCAAGGATCAATCGCTGTCGACTCAAATAGCTGCTCAACGGTTGCACCTGCCCGAAATGCCTCACCGACAAGCCGAATTCGCTTTGAACTTGCGGTCTTTACTGCTTCAAGTAGCTCACCTTTGCCAAGCTCCTTGACCGCGCTTTCTCTGTCAAAGCCGGCGGTATCCATCTCCATCGAACAAAGCGCCTTTTGCAGCGCTTCTTTGAAGTTCCTACCAAATGACATCACCTCACCAACCGAGCGCATCTGCGTCCCTAGTTGATCTTGTGCCAGCGGAAACTTTTCGAAATTGAAACGCGGGACTTTAACAACCACATAGTCAATCGACGGTTCAAAACACGCTGGTGTCTCTCCAGTGATATCATTAGAGAGCTCATCTAAGGTGTATCCAACCGCCAACTTAGCGGCAATCTTTGCAATCGGAAATCCAGTCGCTTTCGATGCCAAGGCCGAACTGCGTGAAACTCTCGGGTTCATCTCAATTATTATTAAGCGTCCAGTCTGCGGATCGATTGCAAATTGAACGTTTGAGCCACCAGTATCGACACCAATCCTACGAATCACTCGAATGGCTGCGTCCCTAACAATTTGG
>CAZJXY010000239.1:0-6075 GCA_964549925.1 uncultured Bdellovibrionales bacterium
ATTCCAGATAGTTAAGATACGTGGCTCAATGACTGAGCAAGCGCCGTGAGCTTTTGGCAATCCACACTCGCGCCTCCAATCAGGCCGCCTGAAACAGAGGGAAGACCAAGAATCGACCGAGCATTGTCTGGAGAGACGCTTCCGCCATACAAAATTCGATACGGCAGAATAGACTTTATAAATTTATGCGCAGCTTCAATTTGATCGAGTGTGGCAGCAATTCCGGTTCCAATCGCCCAGACCGGCTCGTAAGCGATGATCACGGAGTCGGGCTCGATATCATCCTTTATTCGGACACAAACTTGGATCTGGGAGCTCAAAACCTTTTCCGTTTCTCCATTTCTCCGCTGCTCGGCCGTTTCCCCAATACAAAGGATCGTGGTTAACCCACTAGTTGCTGCCGTCTGAAAGCGCTTCTCGACCATGGCAAGGTCCTCATGCAGAATATGTCTGCGTTCCGAATGCCCGATAATTACGAAGCTGCAGCCGATTTCCTTTAGAGTACTTACGGACGTTTCCCCAGTGAATGCACCACTTAACTCCCAGTGGGCATTTTGGGCACCCAGTTTCACCCGACTTCCTGTAAGAATCTCTGCGACTGGGGCTAAAGATGGAAAAGATGGCGCCACCCAAAACTCATTAGTTTGCTCTCCTTGAGCTAGGTTTAACACCTCACGTGCTAATTTAATTGAGCCTGAAAGCCCCAGGCTCATCTTCCAATTTCCGACTAGTAGATGAGATTTGGGCATTAAGACCTATAGGGAATTTGCGATAAACTTACTGCTATCGATCATACGCTGGGAGAATCCCATTTCGTTATCGTACCACGAAAGCACCTTAACCATGCGCTTTCCGATCACCATTGTGATCTGCGCATCAACTATAGAGGAAAGGGTGTTGCCCACGAAATCGACCGATACAAGAGGCTCTTCGCATACGCCCAAAATTCCCTTCAAGGAGTTTTCACTGGCATTTTTGAGAGCTCGATTGACTTCTTCGACAGAGGTATCACGTTCAACTTCAACTACGAAATCGACCACTGAGACGTCAGTGGTAGGAACACGGATAGAAATACCGTCACATTTACCTTTCAGAGCTGGCAATACCATTCCCACAGCCTTTGCTGCGCCGGTCGTAGTCGGGATCATTGAAACTGCCGCGGCACGAGCCCGTCGTAAATCCTTATGCGGAAGATCAAGGATTCGCTGATCATTGGTATAGGAGTGGCAAGTGGTCATAGTTCCACGCACTATCCCAAAGTTTTCCAAAATCACTTTTGCCACTGGAGCAAGGCAGTTTGTGGTGCAAGATGCGCAGCTTAAAATGTGATGCTTACTGGGATTGTAATCGGTATGGTTTATCCCGTAAGCGATAGTTAAATCCGCGTCTGTGCAGGGGGCGGAGACGATTACCTTTTTTGCCCCACTTTGAAGATGGACCGAAGCCTTCTCTTTCGAGGTAAATTGGCCGGTACACTCATGTACCAAAGAGACCCCCCAATCCTTCCATTTGAGATTTTTAGGATCCTTTTCGGCAACGACTTTAATCTCCTTACCGTTGACCACTATACTGCTGGCTGTGTGTGAAATCTCGGCATCCAGCTTTCCGTGCACTGAGTCATATTTTAGAAGATGGGCCAAAGTTGCTGCGTCTGTAAGGTCATTAATCGCAACAATTTCAATGGAGTTATCATTAGATTCCACAAGCAGTCGGTAGAGGTTTCTTCCGATCCGTCCAAAACCATTAATTCCCACTTTAAGTGTCATAATCTCCTTTGCGCATAAAAAATAAGTGGCTACCCCCGGAACGGATGCCTCAAATTAGGGTTGTTTAGAGTAGAGACTACCTCAGATGATTGTCAAGGAATATCGCTTGGATCTCTCTCTGTATTGTCCACACGCGCGCTAGATGTGAGAATCCGCTGCATATCTGTTTATTTACTTTGGATGAATTTAGCAATGGATCCTGTATCGATAGAGCCTGTACTTTCCCCTCTCTCTATGGCGATGGGCACTGGGCCGGTGGTGATGGCCGTTTTGATTATTTTGATTGTTTTGTCTGTTTTCACCTGGGCAATTACCATAGCCAAGATTTTGGAGCTGCGGCGAGCCGGCAAGGACACCGCCGAGTTCAGCTCGCTTTTTTGGGAGAGTCGCAACCTTACTCGAATTGATGATTCAACTAAGAGACTAACTGCCAGTCCGCTGACGCAGCTTTTTAATGCCGGATACCGTGAACTTTCTCATATTCTACAGTCTAATAGGGAAAATAGCTCGAAGATGAATGTAGGTGTAGAGATGAAAACGATTGAACGGATTCTTCGCCGAGCTGAACTTGAGGAAAATTTGAAGCTTAGGCGCGGAACGACTTTCCTCGCGACGGTGGCATCTGCCGCACCATTTATTGGATTGTTCGGTACGGTCTGGGGGATTATGACTGCTTTTCACGGACTGAGTACCGAGCAGACTGCTTCAATTCAGGCAGTTGCACCCGGGATTTCTGAAGCCTTAATTGCAACAGCGGTCGGACTCGCTGCCGCTATTCCAGCGGCGATTGCTTACAATTATTTTGCTTACTACATCAGGAATTTAAAAGAGTCGATGGAGCGCTTTAGCGCAGAGTTTCTCACCTTGGCAGAGAGGCATTTTAGCTCATGAGCTTTTCGGTAACAGATGACACAGGAGATCCAGTAGCGGAGATTAACGTCATCCCGCTGGTTGATATTATGCTCGTTATGTTGGTGATCTTTATGATTACCGCCCCAATATTACAGCAGGGCGTGGAGGTGCGCTTGCCAAAGGCTACCACCGCACCGCTTGCGGGCAAATCAGAGCAGGTCGTGCTTTCCATTGATAGTCTGGGCAAGGTCTTTTTGGGAGCTGGAAACGAGGTGGAAATTCCTTCGCTCTCGCAAAAAATAAAGGCGATAATGAATCAGCGTAAGGAAGAAGACCGAAAGGTTTACATCCGTGCAGATGAGGGGGTGTCGTACGGTGTGATTATGTCTGTGATGTCTCAGGTTCACCAGGCAGGCATTTTGCAAATAGGTCTAGTTTCCGAACCTGAGCTAAAGAATAGTAAGAAAAGTTAGGGCGGTAAATTTCGTCCATGAACTTAACGCGTGGTTTAATTTTCTCACTTATCGGTCATTTCTCGGTATTGTATCTCGCCTTAAGCGGGGCACAATGGGCAACATCCGATTTCCTAGCTCCAAAAGTTTATTCAATTTCAATTGAAGGAGGAACCCAGCTTGGATTGATCGCTCAAGTACCGAAGGACGATAAGAAGGAGCCGATCGCCCCGCCTAAGAACGTAAGCGCTGCCGAAGAACAGAAGGTCGAGGAATCCAAAGAAAAAGAGGTGCAGAAAAAAAAGGAGGAGACGCCGGTCGATGATGCTGAAGTTTCGCTGAAGGAAAAAGAGAATTCGACTCCGACTCCTGTTCCGACTGCAACACCCAAGCCAACTGCCAAGGCAACACCAAAGGCCACGCCAAAACCTACGGCCAAGCCCACAGCGAAACCAACCGCGAAACCAACCGCAAAACCAACACCAAAGCCGACCCCGAAAGAGTTATCGCTTGCCGACATCGATAAGAGGCTGGAGCAAACTATGCAGCGCTACCGCGGTGAGTCAACTAATGCGGGCGGCAAGGGCTTTGGAGCGGGTGCCCTTGGCGGGAAGAGTATGGGGGGAGGAATCGTAAGAGGACCGGAATTCTTTGCTTATAAGCGAGAGCTCGAGCGTGAGATAAAGAAAGAGTGGCGCTGGCCAGATACAAGTTCGAATCTAAAGACACAGGTTTACTTCAACCTTACTGAAGCCGGTGAGATCGAAAATTTGCGGATAACGGCTTCTTCCGGCAGTCGCGAGTTTGACGATTCGGTTCTCCGGGCTATTAAGAAAGCTTCTCCAGCACCTCTACCGCCCCCAACAGTTTATCAATTCTTCCGGGAAGTGACGGTTACATTCGATCCTCGGGAGTGAGCCGAGATCTCCTAATCGATGCGTCCGCTTTGCCATAGGGAAATTTCCCTTTGTGGTATCTCCTGCCTTAGTGGTAAAACCCTACATTCGTAATTTCTTTCTCGGGAATTTATATGTTTCGTAATAAACTTTCTACTGCTCTCATCGCCGCGTTAAGTTTTGGTAACCTGGCCTTCGCGCAAACTGACCTGAGCATCGTTGGCGCGGGAAGACTAATCCCGATCGCCGTGCCTCAGCTTTGCACCCAAGCTGGCGAGCAGGATCCGGCCAAGGAGATCCCGAAAGTTATGGCAAGAGATCTCGATCTTTCCGGACTGTTCGAGGTTCTAAACCCGGGATCTTATATCGAAACCCCAGGCAAATGTCTTGGACCCGATGGAACCGTTTACTCCGATTGGAGCGTGATCGGAACAGAAGGTTTGGTTCGCGGCACGGTCACCAACGTGGGCGGACGGGTGAGAGTTCAGCTTTATCTTCATGACGTCCAACGACAACGCGCAGTTCTCGGAAAAGAGTATGAAGGAGATCTCGCGGCAGTGCCTAGCATGGCGCATAAATTTGCAAATGAAATCATGAAATTCTTCACTGGACAGTATGGAGTCTTTGGAACAGAAATCGCCTACACTTCCCGAGTCGGAAGGTTTAAAGAACTATTCGTAATGGATATGGATGGGGGCAATATCCGCCAGATCACAAACGATCGGGGCTTAGCGATCTCTTCGGCTTGGATTCCAAACCGCAATTCTCTAATTTACACCACCTATCGAAACCGTGTTCCCGACCTTTTTACGGTGGATTTAAACACTCGCAGGATCTCGCAGATTACCCGCACTGACGAAATGGAACTCGGTGCAGAACCGTCGCCTGTGGGGGGAGATTTTCTGGTGTCTCGTACTCGTCAGAGTGACTCAGATATCTTGCTAATGAGTTTTAGCGGCCAAGTGATAAAAAATTTAACTCCCCCAAATGGGGCTATTGACGTATCGCCGAGCTGGTCTGGCGACGGCTCTAAAGTCGCCTTCTGCTCGAATAGGGCTGGCGGGCCACAAATTTACGTGATGGGGGCTGATGGATCAGGGGTGAGACGGATAAGCTTTGTTAGTTCTAACTATTGCACCTCCCCAGCATATTCACCAAAGTCAAATAAAGTGGCCTTTGTATGCCGCGCTGAAGGAAATTTTCAGCTTTTTGTCGCGAATGACGATGGTAGTAACGCTCTCCAGCTTACCTCTTTTGGCAGCAACGAGGACCCATCTTGGGCGCCGAATGGTGAGTATATTGCTATTGGAACGACGTTTGGTAAGGGGCGGACTTTCCACATTGGAATCATCCGGCCAGACGGTACTAACTTAAGGCAATTGACGCATGGAAGTGCTGATGATACACAGCCTGCGTGGGGGCCATATACGAACTAAGCCCCTGAAATTATTTTAGGAGGGATCCTTTTTATGCGTTTCGGCAAACTGCTTTGCGTTGTTCTTTGTGTAACCTTAGTTACTGGGTGTTCCTGCCGTAAGGCTCGATCGAGTGGTGATAACATTCCAGTGGCTGAACCAGGCGGCCCATTGGCTGATGTAAACTATGCCTTTGACTCATATGCTCTTGATGCGACGGCTAAATCTACTTTGGCCAAGAATGCTGATTGGCTGAAAGAGAATTCGGATAAGAGCGTTCAGATCGAAGGGCACTGCGATGAGCGCGGAACCAACGAGTATAACATGGTACTCGGCATGAATCGCGCACGTTCGTCGTTCGATTACCTTCGCACTTTAGGCGTCTCAGATGATCGTATGAGCACGGTCAGTTATGGTGAAGAACTTCCGCTAGATCCTCGTCATAATGAGGATGCCTGGGCGAAAAATAGAAGGGCTCACTTTAACGTCAAGTAATTTCGGTTAAAGTTTGCTTGTTCTTAATTCATACGCCCCCATTGAGGGGCGTATTTATTTTAACCTCGCTCAAGATTATTTCAGTCTTTAATTGCTTGGTAATTGCAAAATGAGAATTGTGAAGAATGTTCAACTGTGTCTTTTGAGTCTTTCTCTTATTTTGTGCGGGTGCAGCGGGAACTCCTCTAAACTACAAGGT
>CAZJXY010000240.1:0-6065 GCA_964549925.1 uncultured Bdellovibrionales bacterium
AGATGAGTGCCAAAAATGTGGTGATTTCGGTCTCGGTTAACGGAAAAACCAGGGGAATATTAGAACTTAGCAGCCGGGAATTGGAACTGCTGAAACAGGAGGGGATTGTGGAGAAGGCAAAAAAACTTGAGAGTGTGGCACGACATCTAGGGAATAAGGATCCTATAAGAATTATCTATATCCCGAAGAGAGCGTTAAATTTAGTTATCTAGGACAAGATACATCATTGATTTACAAACGATGTCAATTCATCGCATACTAGTCTATCTAGAAATCAATGAAAAAGCTGCCAAGGAATTATCCACAAAATGTTAATAATGGGCGAGAACTTCATTTTACGACGTCCTTAAGTCGTATAATTTCCTTAGCTATCGCGAGTATCGGTGGGTGCCTAATCGTACTAGGACTTATTATCCAGTACATAAAAGGGACTCAATTGGTATCACCTGCCTCTACTGGTAATGATCAGGCCTCCCTGGTGATGGACCCGAAAGCTCAAAAACTTGTAAAAGTAGACGCGTCGGGAGCTTTAGAACGGCCAGGTGTTGTTGAAATCCAAAACGATTCCCGAATACTAGATGTGCTAATTGCCGCAGGAGGTGTGACACCAAATGCAGACCGAAACTATATTTCTAAGAATATCAATCTGGCTCAACGGATCACGGATGGGATGAAAATCTATATTCCTTTCAAAGGTGAGTCATTAGAGCAAGCCCAACAGAATGTTATAACTGGAAGAATCAATATAAACATCGCCAGTAGTCAGCAGCTGGAAGAATTACCCGGGATTGGACCGGTGACGGCCAAGAAAATCATTCAAGGCAGTCCTTATGCAGAGGCAACCGATTTAGTTAGAAAGAGAATAGTATCACAAAGTGTATACAAGAGAATCGAGGACCTGATAGTCGCGCAGTGATAAAGCTGTATATTCTGGTCGTTTTGATAACGGTAGTTAGAGTAGCGACCTTCTATGTTGCCAATCCGGGAGCACCAGATAAGAACTGGGGTGGGAGAGGTATTGAAGATGTTAGGCAGAGAATTGAGCGCGTCTACTTTAATGGACTCAGCGGGAGACAGGCACAGTTAGTTAGTGGGATAGTTCTTGGAGGAGCAGAATTATCACCCGAATTTAAGGATAAACTCTCTCTGGTGGGTTTGTCCCATGTGGTATCGGCTTCAGGCATGAATGTTACATTAGTAGCTGGTTTTATAGGGTGGTTTTTGACTAAGTTAAAACTCTCTCCCGGCGGTAAAATTATCTTTTCACTAGCGGTGATATGGTTTTATAGTGGTATAACAGGCTTTGATCCGCCAATTGTGAGAGCGGCGATAATGGCGAGTGTAGCATTGGGGGCAATTTCCCTAGGAAGAGGAGCCGGCAGTTGGATAAGTCTATTAATGACTGGGTGTCTAATGCTATGGGCCAGTCCAAGACTTTTGGTAGATTATGGCTTTTTATTAAGTTTTAGCTCAATGATTGGCCAATTGAGCTTGAGCGCTCTTAGGTTGAGACTGCCATTTTTGCTGGAGATCGTAGCTCAAAGTTTTCTACAAAGTGTGGCGGCAAGCTTAACGACCCTTCCTCTTCTCCTGTTACTTTTTCACAAATTTTCATTAACTGTTTTCATTAGTAATACGCTCGTTTTGTGGACTGTAGAGCCGATTATGATGATTGGGGGGTTAGCCGCCATAGTAAGTGTTGGGTCAAGTGAGCTAGCGAGCATTATTGTAGCAACGGCTGAACCTTTGGCAAAGTACTTTTTAAGGATAGTAGATCAATTTTCCGGACCAGAGTTTAGTTCATGGCAACTTAATTGGGAGGTTAATTTTTTCTTTGTTGGAGGCTACTATGCATTAGTTGGTATTTTGATCTACTTATTGGAAAGGCGAGCTCGGAGTCTTCAGGTGTCCAGGATATTGACCGATCCAATAAAAGAAAGTAGAATTAAACTACAAGTTAATTTGGCGATGAAGGATTCGAGATCCTGAGCCAGCGGGAAGAAATACTGAGTAAGACACAGTAAAGTACCGCCAGAGCGAGAGTCGCTCAAAACGAGGTAATCGAAAGTTCTGTCAAGGCAACACAGAATTTTTGCCTAATTAGGCGTTGATTACGAAGAAGTGTGGCACAGCGTATTTAGCTAGAGCTAGGTCCGCCGCTTTTGAGTTTGGTTTTACTAAGCTCACAGTAGGCGGATTTTTTGATGCCTGACTCGGTAAAGAAAGCTGGATTGCGAAAGTTCATTAAGCTAGAATCTGATTATGAATAAGGCTATGGTTTTAGTTTCCGGTTACGCGAGGGTTAATACGGACGGGAGCTGGAATGCAAGTTCGACGGCGACTCTGGTCGAAGCCAATCGAATCAGGATTATTGTGGATCCCGGAGCCAATCGAGAGCTACTTCTAGCGTCGCTTAACAGGGAGGGTCTTAAAACAGATGATATCGACTATGTATTTGTATCGCATTACCACTTGGACCATACTTTAAACTTGGGACTGTTCCCGAAGGACAAAGTAATTGATGGAACGATGATCTACGAAGGCGATCTTGAGATAGTCCATGGGGGAAAAATCCCAGGTAGCGAGATACAAATTATGGCCACTCCTGGACATAGCCCAGAGAACGCTTCGTTAGTTGTTCCGGCAGAGCAAGGTAAAGTAGTGATTGCAGCCGATGTATTTTGGTGGCGGGACGATGAGGAGCAGGAAGTTGATATTAATAAAGTCGATGAATTCGCAGCCAGTATGGGAGATCTTAAGGACAGTCGGAGAAAGGTATTAGAGATTGCCGATTATATAATTCCGGGCCATGGGAAGATGTTTAAGGTGGAAAGATGAAAAGTATTCCAGTAAAGCCAGTAATTAAGTTCTCGGAGCTTGAGAAGATTGATATTCGGGTTGGACGGATTGAGAGTCTTGATGAAGTTCCGGGCTCAGACAAGTTGGTTCGGTTAATAGTTAACTTTGGAGACTTTAAGAGAAAGATCCTCGTAGGAATGAAAAAAGAGAGGGCAAATCCCGCGGAAGTAGTCGGTAAGCAGGCGCTTTTTGTAGTTAATTTAGAACCTAAGAAGATGGCTGGAGAGGAGTCTAATGGAATGCTTTTTGATTTAGGTTATGCTAATGAGATAACGCCAGTTCTAGTTTGTCCAGAAGTTCCAGTGCCCGATGGAGCGGTAGCAGGATAAAAATGAAGTTCTCAATCGACAAGGAAATCTTTCAGAGGTGGCCCGAAGTTCGGGTTGGAGTACTTGTTCTTCGGGGAATTGCCAACGGAGGGAAGAGTAAGAAAATAACGGAAGCTTTGAGAGGAGCTGAAGAGAAGGGGAAAGGCGAGCTGCAGAATATTGATTTTGGGGAACTGCCCGAAACGGCAGTCTGGAGACAGGTTTATCGGGAGTTTGGATCGGACCCACATGATTATCGGTCGTCGGTAGAGGCGCTTCTTCGAAGGGTTAAGGCTGGAAAGCCGCTGCCAGAGATTAATAAGCTGGTCGATCTTTATAACTACCTTTCGATTAAGTATCGAATCCCGGCCGGGGCTGAGGACCTGGATAAAGTAGAAGGGGATATTAGTTTGACAATAGCCTCTGGAGAAGAAAAAGGGAAATACATCGGCGGGGATGAGGTAGAAAGCGCTTATGCCGGCGAAGTTATCTATAAGGACGATGGGGGATTTATCTGTCGGAGGTGGAACTGGCGGGAGGGGGATCGCACTAAGATTGATGAGGAGACGACAAATGCTGTGTTGGTGTTTGAGTTACTACCCTCGGTAGAGCAGAGGGCCTTGGAGGAGGCTCTAAGTGAGGCGAAGGAAATGGTGGGATCGGAGCTTGGAGGGGAAGTAGAGGAGTTCCTTATGAGTAGCAGCAATCCCAAAATATCGATTGAATTTAGAACGGGTACGAGGGCGGTGGGGAAGGTAGACGAGACTGTTAGTAAAAAAATGCCCCATGGGCGGGAGAGGAGAAAGAGTGAGAACACTCGGGAGAAGGAGTTTGGGCATGTCAAGGGAACAATCGGCTGGCAGCTGGCTTCTGAGATTGCTAAAACAGTTAATGGCCTATGGGAGAGCCAGAATATTACTCCTGAGCACGTTTCTATCGAACATCCGACAGTAGATGAACATGGTGATTATTCATCAAATGTAGCACTACAGCTTTCTAAAGTCCTTAATAAGTCTCCCCGCGAGGTGGCGATGTCGATAGTTTCAGTTTTGGAACAAAATATGTCAGGAAACCTATCAGAAGGTATCAGGATTTGGGAGAAAATAGAGGTAGCAGGACCGGGATTTATTAACTTTTGGCTAGACAGCGATTTTCTTATGAGCGAAACGGGTACCATTTTGGAGACCAAAGAGAATTATGGAAAGGGAAAAATATGGGAGGGTAAGAAAGTAATGCTCGAATTTACGGATCCGAATCCATTCAAGGAGTTTCATATCGGGCATATTTATACGAATACAGTGGGTGAGAGTTTAGCGAGATTATTTGAGAGCCAAGGAGCCGAAGTTTGGCGAGTTAACTACGAGGGTGATGTGGGGCTACATGTGGCGAAAGCCATGTGGGGGATGCAGGTGTTGGCTTCCCAAATGCCTTCCGATGATGCGCCTGACTCAGCAAAGGCAAGGTTTATGGGTCAAGCTTATGCTCTGGGGGCAAAAACGTATGAGGAAAATGATCAGGTAAAGGCAGAAATAGACCTTCTAAATAAGAAGATTTATGACCGCGATCCTGAAGTGGTTGAGTTATATGAGAAAGGCAAGTTATGGAGCTTGGACTATTTTGAGCGCATTTATAGGACATTAGGGATGAAGTCTAGACGAGAGGGGAAGGTTTTTGATCGGTACTACTTTGAATCCGAGGCTGGCGAGGTCGGAAAAAGGCTAGTTAAGGACAATCTGGGAAAAGTTTTTGAGGAAAGTGACGGAGCAGTTATCTTCCAAGGTGAGAAGTATGGCCTTCACAATAGGGTATTCATAAATTCCCAGGGTCTGCCAACTTACGAAGCTAAAGAGATTGGCCTGGCACCAACAAAGTATAAGGACTTTCCGTACGATCTGTCACTAATAATCACTGGTAATGAAATTAACGAATACTTTCGGGTATTAATCAAAGCTCTAGCTTTCATTTACCCCGAATTAGCTTCAAGAACGGTTCACGTTGGTCACGGGATGGTTAGACTACCAGAAGGGAAGATGTCTAGTAGGACCGGTAAGGTGCTTACGGGCGAGTGGCTTATCCAACAGGCCGAACAATTAGCTGCGAAACGGTTGACGGAGAGCAAGGTGCGTAGCACCGGTGAGGGCCGAGAGAAAAACGTCGAAGGGGGAACTTCCCAGGATATTGGGATAGCAGCGATTAAATATGCTTTCTTAAGATCATCTATAGGCAGTGATATTGAGTTTGATTTAGATAAATCCGTGGATTTCGAAGGCGACTCTGGACCATACCTACAGTATACTTACGCACGCGCCAGCAGTGTTCTGCGTAAGGGTGGGAGACTCGCTCAAATGGAAGACACAGATAATACAATATTGGTGAAAGAAGAATTGGCACTTCTAAGATGGTTTTACCGGTTTCCCGAGGTAGTGAGGGAGGCGACCAGACAGTTTGCACCAAACCTTTTATGCTCATATCTCTTCGAGTTGGCTAAGAGATATAACGCTTTTTACAATGAAGTGCAGATTATTGGTAGCGACCGTGAGCTTTTTAGGCTGAATTTAACCAAGGCGTCTGCCCAGGTTTTGCAGAACGGTTTAGTATTACTTGTGATTGAGCCTCTTATGTCGATGTAAGCCTATGAGCAATGAGGGACATCAGGATACAGGGACTTTAGCTGAGATTCAGCATCAACCGAAACTAGTGATGGAGTATGGCCATCACGAGAACCCAAACCCGCTAGCACAGGCGTTTATTAACGGCGAAAGCCCTTACCTGTCGGCCTGGAATGGCGAGGTTGCTGACCGAATTGGGGAGTCAGGATTGCGGCCAGAGGTGGTTGGCATTGATGGGCTATACCCATTGAAGCCGGACGCAAGAGGTATCCTTGCGCCTGATGAGTTG
>CAZJXY010000241.1:0-5997 GCA_964549925.1 uncultured Bdellovibrionales bacterium
ACTCTCTCAATTCCATCCTCGGAGTTGAGCGAGTATCAGCTGGAATTGATTTGGGGACCGGATGCAACCGAACTTCTTGCGGCGGTTGGTCAGGAGCAGAAGCGCAACTCCCCTCTGATTTTACGCAACTTGGAAGTGGAAACAGCCGTAATACAGTGTCCAATAGCGCCGTGCCCCCACCAGTTGATTCTAAATGGAGAACTCTTTAATAATGGCGCGAATTCGCTTAGCCAGGTTGTTTTAGGGGTAAGTTTTGAGTGGTTAAAGGACTCTAAAGACTCCTCACGTGATGGCGGAGTCAAAGGCGAAGAACAGGAGGTCAATGTGTCCGGATTAGCGCTCCAGCCGGGCGCGAGTCGAAAAGTTAGGCTGCTATTTGATCATCTTATCCCTCCTCAAGGTGCTGGACGATATAAGCCGGTGCTAAGAATAGTTTCTTTTGGTTAGGGGCTCGAATTTTACCGGCACAGATAATTTCTATGGAAGCACAGGACACTGCAAAACCTAAGAAGAGTCTCTACATTCACACCTTCGGTTGTCAGATGAATGAGTATGACTCTCTCAAGCTTGCTCGAATCCTAGATCGTGACTACTCGCCTGTGGATCGGCCAGAGAACGCAGACTTGGTCTTAATTAATACTTGCAGCGTTAGAGAGAAGCCAGAGCATAAACTGTTTAGCTTACTCGGTGAGATGCGCGAATTGAAACGGATCAACCCAAAGATGATGATTGGCGTTGGAGGATGTGTGGCGCAGCAAGAAGGCAAGGCTATTACCCAGCGAAGTCGGGATGTCGATATAGTATTCGGAACGCATAATCTCTCATTAGTGCCCTCGCTGCTTGAGAGAAGAGCATCATCAGGAGAGCCGCAAGTTGCTGTGGATTACCGCGATGAATGGGAGGATATGCCAATAGGGCTGGGGGCCGAGAACGCTGGGGAGACCAGAGTAGTTGCACCGATATCAATCAGTCGTGGATGCAATAAGAATTGCACTTACTGCATTGTTCCAACTACACGAGGGCCCGAGGTTTCGCGCTCCGAAGATGAAATTCTTCGCGAGGTTAAGATCTCGGTTCACAGAGGCGCTAGGGAGGTTTTGCTACTGGGCCAGACCGTAAACTCTTACGGTTTAGATTTGAAGCCGCGTCGCTCCTTTTCTGACCTGGTAGAGAATGTTGCGCGAATTGAAGGAGTGGAGCGCATCCGATTTACCAGCCCCCATCCACAAGAGGTGCGCCAGGATTTTGTAGATCTGATGGCTAGCACAGCCAAGATATGTCGGCACATTCATATGCCACTCCAGTCAGGGAGTGACAGAATTTTAAAGGCAATGAATCGAAATTATCGACGCGAGAAGTATTTAAAGATCATCGAAGCGCTAAAAGCCGCAATCCCAGAGATTGCAATATCTACGGATATTATTGTGGGATTTCCGGGGGAGAGTGAGCAGGATTTTGAACAGACAATGGAGATCTTAAATCTGGTTCAATTCGACAGCAGCTTTTCATTCGTATTTTCTCCGCGGCCTGGAACGAAGGCCGCTGGGATGGAAGATTTAGTTCCAAGCGAGATCAAACTTGAGAGACTGCAACGTTTGCAAAGTCGCCAAGAAGAACTAATGACCGCCAAGCTAAAGAGCTATATCGGACGGAATCTCGAGGTGTTGCTCGATGGCATGTCGCAATACGATCAGACCAAACTACAGGGCCGAATTTCGCAAAATGTGCTGGTTCATGTTGACCCTGCCCCAGTAGATGCTCCAGATCGAGATCTAAATCAGAGGTATAAGCTTGGTGAGTTGGTGAGCGTTCGAATTTCTAAGGCTAATCGTCACACTCTAAATGGAATTTTAACAGAGTAGCCACAAGCCTATCCGTGATCGTAATTGGGCTTTCATTCTGCCGATTAAGTAAATACTCGCCGAAGGGGGTAGAACTTAGCTTAAAGCGGGGTTTGCCTTTCTTAGCGTTTTTCGATAGTTATCGTCCCTTGCTATTCTGAAGTACTGGCTAAACTGGGTACTTGCGTTAGAATTTTGATATAGCTCCATACCTTGTTTGATAGAAGAGAGCGAATTAATTATGTCGTCTGAGAATGCAATCGAGATGTTTGTGGGTGGACTCGTACTGGATCCAGCCACTCAGGCTCCCATAGTGATTTTAAAAGATGAAAGCGGAAAAGTCGTGCTCCCTATCTGGATTGGTATGGCCGAGGCAACCTCTATTGCTTCGATCATGAAGAACTTGACACTTCAAAGGCCAATGACTCACGACTTGATGATGGAGGCCTTTTCACAGATGGGCGCAAAGGTGGAGCGTGCCATGATTGTTGATTTAAAGGACTCGACCTATTTCGCAGAGTTGGTCGTTGTAATCGGCGAGCGGGCTATAATACTTGATGCCCGTCCAAGCGATGCGATTGCCCTTGCGTTGCGGGCTTCGGCTCCCATTTTTGTCGCGGAGCATGTGCTTGAGCAGGCCCGCGTGGCTCTAAATATGGAAGGTGATGCATCCTCTTCGCAAGAAGGTGGAGAGGGTAAAACTGAGGAGGAATCGTCGCCCAGCGCTGAGGAGAGTACCGATATCTCACAGCAGTCGGAGAAGGATTTTAAGCATATCGACAAAGATAAATGGGCTGAAATACTCTCTGAACTTGATCCAGATGATTTTAAATATAAGATGTAGAGATCGTTGGATTGATATGCCCAGAGGATTACCGTAAAATTCAACCCGGAGATTTAAATGGAAGCAGGACAAGAGATTCCAGATGATCCGAAGTCCGGATCCGCTCAGCCGATTCGGGTAGTGGAAGACCCGATCGCTCGATTCGTGGAAAAGCATTGGCAACGTGCTCTGTATTTGCTGGTTGGTGCCGGGTTTTTGATTTACCTTTATTTTGGCTATCAGAGCTCCCAGGAGGAGGCCCGTAAACAGGCAGCAGAACTGTTCAACAAAGTGCGGTCTGCGCTTCAAGAAGTTGAAACAGCCGAGCAGGGAGTGGTAGCGATAAACAAAGAGATCGAGAAGGATCCGAATATAGCGGATCAGGCTAAACTTAAAGAGCGAGAGGAGAGGAGAGTCGCAGCCGAAGCGGGGTTGAAAGAGTCTCGTGCAAAATTGGAGCAACGACTTTCGGCATTGTCAGATGTTAAGGAGCCTTATAAGACTCTCTCAAAAGTTTACTCGGGGGTGAGTGCATTAAAGACCGGTGACTTAAATCGGGCCAAAGAAGTTCTAGGGCAATTCGATTGGACCAAAGTGCCTGAACAAGACTCTGAGCGACGGTTTATTGCTGAGCTTGCCGCGCTGAATTTGGGACGCGCGCTGCTTGACCAAGCTGAAAATTTAGATCGCGGCAAGCAAATATTGATTGATTTAGCTAAGAAGGCTGCGTATGTGCGACCGTCGGCTGCTTTAGCCTACGCGCGTGTTGCGAGTAACGATCAGGAGCGCGCTGAGGCAAAAGAGATACTGCAAAAAGTACAGGTTGAGTTGCCCCATTATGGTGATTTAGTTCGCGAACAGTTAGATAAGATGTGAGATTAGCGCGGATCCTCTAAGCGAGGTAGCACAACCTCCTGTTCTTCATATTCCTCGATCTCGACTTCCTTTCCGGCGATCGTTTTCTTTCGCCTAACTTTTTTACGCAGGCGTTGAGTCGATTTAGGCAGGTCAATCTCCTCGTCGCCGTTTAACATCGAGGTCAGTTTTTGATCGAGCTTTTTTAATTTGTCTGCAAACCCTTTAACGGTATTGTCAATTCCCTCTGCGATTGTATCGAGAATTGTCTCGGACTCAGTTTCAATCGAATTAATCAGAGAGGACGGCGCGTTTGCTGAGAGGCTGGAAGAATGTTGTGGGTCCAGTGCGTTGCGAACAGGCGGAGCGCCAAATCCATCAGAGTTTAGGTCATGGTCGTCGGGGATTGATAGAGAATTAAGGTCGTCTAACCCGACTTTGAACGGTTGAGATACTTTCTTCTGATCCGGTGCCGACATTAGAGCGTAACCCCTTATTAGTTCCTCAAATAATTTCTCTACCCTCTTTGCCCAGACGGGTACAATGAGCGAAAACTACTCTCCTCCGTCACCCAAAGGGTACTTGCGTAAACAGTAATACACTATAGTTATTATAGAGAAAACAGGGGGTTAAGCAAAACTTAACCAGCGCTATTTTCGCAAGGAGTGCAGTTGCACCCTTGCAACCAAGAATATCAGTGATTATTAAGGGGTTATGCGAGTTTTATATACGCCATACACGGGAAGAAAGCCCGTTCCGTTCACGGTCAACGGACACAGGCTTGTGATTCTCTCTTCCGAACAGGATATGTTTGAAGAGAGCCTTTCTCGGTTTGGTGCTGAGCGGATAGCCCCGATCACAGTTGGGGACTCAGTCGAGGAAGAGCAGGCTGTTCTTGATAAGCTTGCCCGCTCAGTAGAGGGAGGAGTAGTCGTGGCCTCGTCAGAGCTTGATCTAGATGAGGTCCTAGAAAACCTCTCGAGAGAACTTCCTTGGATTCACTAAAAACCCTGATGAGTGTCGGTTCGACTCGATGGATACGAAGGGATTTATTCGGTCGAATTGTGTTGATCAGCCTGTTGTTGGTTAGCCTGTGGGGGTGCGACAAGGAGCGAAAACGTCCGATCGGTTTTCATCGTCTTGGAAAAGTGGAAGAGTTTCTTGAGTCGGAAAAAGTTTTATCTGAGCATCGCTTACTTTTAAGAATGGATCAGAATGGACTCTCATCTATGAGTTTAATGTGTTCATATGATCTTGAGACTCTAAAATCTTCTCAAGATGGTTCCTATATTTGCCCGCTGTGTGGCAGTAAGTTTGATAAACATGGTAAGGCGCTGGCAGGGCCAGCAAGTGTTGACCTCCCCTATTATTCAATGCTGGTAGACGCAGAAACCGTAGGCGCTGAAAAGGATACTTTATACGTTCGGGTTGGTGACGAAGTCCCCTCGACTTGGCGCCTGAAGCTCCATTTTGTAGACCGGTAAAAATTGCTTTATGTATTCAATCCTGCTGCTTGGCAATACAGATAAAAAACTATCAACGCTACTCGGACGGATGGGGTATCGCGTGTTTGAGGATGTCGGTGCCGAGGATATTGGGAAAATTATGCGCGAGTTTGGGGTCGACTTAATCTTGGTTGACTCGCGTTCTAGTTTCGATGCACTTGAGTTAGTCGGGATACTAAGGGAGGACTCGAATACTAGGTGGGTTCCGATGATAGTAATCTGTAAAGATGAGTCGGTGCGTTTTCAGATCGAGGCGGCCGGATATACGCGGATTGACTACATCGACTCGAACTACACAGCCGCCAATATGGTGAGTAAGGTGGCGACCACTTTACGATTACGAAAACTTGTGAGCACTGATGGTCAGAGCCAACCCAGCCTGGCAGAAGTTAATGCCTCGCTTCGCGATATGAACTCGCGTTTTGCCAAAGAACTTGAGGAAGCAAGAAAGATACAAGAGACGCTCCTACCGGCGGTTCTGCCAAGTGGTCCGAAGTTTCAATTCGCAGCTTGTTATCTACCTTTAGATGAAGTGGGTGGCGACTGGTACCATATATCCCCTTGGCATGACGGGAGAATAATCGCTCAAATCGCAGACGTTACCGGTCACGGATTAGCTGCAGCGTTAATCGGGTCGATGACTAAGTTGGCGCTCGCAGCGAGCAAATTTGACAGTCCGGATAAGATTTTAAGTTCGATGAATTCGTTAATGACGCCACAGATGCCTGAGGGTAAATTTGTGACAATCGCCACATATTTGTACTCCCCGGAGAGTGGGAAGCTGGAGTTTGCACGCGGGGGACATCCTCCAGGAATTTATGTGAACCGGGCGGACGGTACCGCGACTGAGATTAAAAGTAAGGGGATGGCAATTGGCTTTGTCGAGGACGGTAGCTATTCAGTTGACACTCTTAATTTGGGGATTGATGACGTATTCGTCATGTATAGCGATGCTATTTCAGAATCTCAAAGC
>CAZJXY010000242.1:0-5976 GCA_964549925.1 uncultured Bdellovibrionales bacterium
TCGCCTGGCCAGTAATTGCCAAAAAGATTTCTCAATCTTTTTGGCAATTACTATAACTGACAAGAGCTTTAAGCAGAAGTGAGTATTTCTCCATCTCAGGGTAGCACAGACCACTTGCCGATAAATGTTCCCAGCGTTGGAGCGTCGACGCCCATTCGAGCGGAATCGCTCCAGATCGCTGCGTTCTCTAGAGCAGCTTCTGCTAGATTTAGTGATCGCCAATTTTTCAGTATTGAGATGGATCTACTAAACTCGGAATCAATACGCAAAGTACTGAACCCTGATCACTCCGAGTCGATTGATCGCGTCGCCTATCAGTCTGAATCGATCGAGACCAATTTACTACGGCGTATCAGAGCGTCAGATATATTTTTCGAGTGCGCACGAAGTGCGGAGATTGTGGATTTTCAAGGCAATCTATTGAGAAGAGGGCTACCGGAACGTGATCTTATATTGGGAACGTTTGCTGCTTTGCTTAACTATGGAAAGCCTGACGGGCTCTCTGCTCAATTTTTTGCACACGGTGATGATACTATCTTCCGCCTTTTTCAGATGGAGCTTGAAGATGTACTCCGAATTCATGGCTTTACCCTTAATCAGGTCGACCGAGTTTTAAGCAACAGAAGCTCTTTAGGTGAAGTTGTTGAAGTTGTGGCGAATCAACTGGCGACCCTGTTTCTGGATTGCAGTGCTGCCGGTATGGCAGAGGATGACCTACAAAGGGTTCAAAGAGCGACTCAGGAGATCTGCAAAGACGCAGTTTTTGTGTTGCCCCAAGGATATTCCTCTCCCGATCGGATAGATGGAGCGCAAGTCGGCGTAAATGCCCGAGTTCGTGGGAGTATCGATCAGATTAGAGGCCTACGTGATTATCTCGCTGAAAATAGTGTTTCAAGAGCAGTGAAAATAGACCCTAGGTTTGAACCAATTTTTGTAGTCAGAGCTTCTGAATTTAAAGATGGAAAAGATTGTGTGCTTTTGCAAAGTGCTCGTACGCTCAGACAGTTTGCGCTACAAGCTATGAATCCAAGAGATTGTGCTCCAGTGGTGTCAGACGAATGTGTCCTTGTGGGAGGTACCACGGTCAATTCCGTAACCCAGAGCTTCAAAATATACTGTGGGGATGGAAAGCTTGTTCCGTACAATTTTAACCGGTCAATTGATCAAAATCAGGCTATCTTATTCATTGCGATTGCTCACCCCGCCTCGGATCATGCTGCTGACTCGAAACGGCAAATCGCTAGGGGGCGCTTATTAGAAGCTTTCGCCCCCTATTTAAAAGCAGATGTGGACACCAACGTGGCTATGTTGGGAGTGGCGCATCTTCACGGACACTAGACCATGATATGATGAGGAATCTTGTGAGATGAACTTTCTCCACACTGTAGACCAGTCGGATAGAAAAAATAAGCGGTTGTGAACCAGCGAACCGTTTGGCTGCACAACCGGGGGCTAGCCCCCGGTTGTGGAAATGCTACATAGTTTTACTTTGTAGTAGCCGACTCTTGGCTCGATCCCGGTGTATTACTATTTGTTATACGGATTCCGTCATTGAAAGGCGTTGGGCTGCATTGTACTGTCACTGAGGCCCAACATGTTTCATCCGCCCCATCACCAGAAATCGGGTTTTGACTAACGGTTTTGATAGGGCAGCCAGTAGGGCAGGGGCGTACACTTGCAACTCCGAGAACGGCGGTCTCAGCCGCAGCAGCGCACCCTCCAAATGGTATAATACCAACAACCTCACCCCCACCGTTCTTGCAGTTTTCCTCTGAAGTCGTCGACACGGTATAACAAATTGCCTCATCATCGTAGCAGATACCGTTGCAGCCGGGAGGGCATTCACAGATTTCACATAATGGATCTCCCCAGTTAACAACCTGGGTGTCAGTATTCATGCCACAGTTAAAGACTTGGGTAGTTTGGGCCATAGAGTTGCTAACAGTAGTTAGCACTAGAATAGAAGAAAACAGATTAATCCATAGACGAAATTGTATAACCAGACGCATATATTTCCTCCCTAATACAAACCTTGCAGAAGTTTAGTTATCGAAAAAAAAGAAAATCATTAGGGCGGGAGTCTAATATTCTAAGAGAAACTAGAGAAACGAGAGACAATACGAGAATTTCTTATAGCAGAACCTCGAAAGTTGTTATCACCTATTTTCAGCTGGGGCCGAAGGTTTGATCAGATTTAGGCGGCATGATTGTCATAAACCATCTCATAATTTGTCTATGCTCAGCCTGGCTGAATTTGGCCGCTAGCAATGATATTCGCGCCATTTTGTGAACGAGGCTTCTATAGCATAACCTTCAGAATTGAATTTATCGCATCTTGCCAAGGCAGCACTTCAACTTTGCCAATCCTATATCGGCGCGGAGTGCGGCAGACGAGCCAAAGTTTGGCTTGGGGATGCTCATCTGCAAACGATAAGAGATGCGAAGTGTCTTGTTCCCTTGGCTCGGAATCGGACTTGATCTCTATAGCATGCACCGGCTTTGATGTGCCTGCCGAGAGTATGAGATCTACTTCAAGGTTACTCGCTGTTCTCCAATGAGAGGGCCTGTATCCGCATTCCAAATAATCATTTCCGGCAAGGAGCATGTTAATCAAGAAGTTCTCAAAAAGCTTACCAAATCTATACCCAGTTGGCTTAAGCTCAGATCTTAACTCACCACGAAGCTGATTTAAAACTCCACAGTCAAAGAAGTAAAATTTTGCACTTTGAGTTAACTGGCGCCTAATGGAGAGATCAAACGCAGGGATGAGTCGCCCCAGCATGGTGTCCACCAGAATCTGAAAATAACTCTCCACGGTGTGCGGAGAAACAGCCGCCTGCCGCGCTATGGCTGAATAGTTTAGCGGCTCACCGTTTAACTGTGCTGCCACCTCTAGAAATCTCAAAAATGGCTCAGTCTTTCTAATTATCGCTTCCTGAAGAATCTCCTCCCGTACATAGGTGTCAACATATGCATTCAGGACCGGCAAAACGTCGCCCTCGTCAAGATAAATGCCGGGCAAAGTGCCAATTGTAAGCGCACGATCAAGATCAAGCTCGATTTCCAACGGAGTCAGGGGATGAAGCTTGGTTGTTAGCGCTCGCCCAGCTAGAAGATTTGCGTCGCCTCGTTTTAATGTTCGCGCGCTGGATCCGGTGAGAATAAATCTAATAGAGGATTTGTGCTCTTCAATTAAATAGTGCACTTCATCCAGAAGTTGAGGCACCTTTTGAATTTCATCGACTGCAATCGTGAGCATGGCAGCCTGTTTAATCTGTCCCTCCAAATCTTTTCGGAATTGCTCCGGGTACAACTTGTAACGTCGAAAGTTTTCCGAGTTAAGTAGTGAGATAATCTCTCCGTTTACGCCGCCGTCAAAGAACTCCCTTAGAAGCGCCGTTTTTCCACAACCACGAGGTCCAAAGAGGAACGTTGACCTATTTTTACCTAATATTTTCGATAGGTTGATATGTCGCTGCACCATACTACATAAATAGTATCAAAATATGCAGTATGATGCAATAACCGAGAACTATTGATTACGGGACTACCCTGATGAAAGCGTAAGCGTTAATTCAATCCCAGCCTCAATAATTGGGTCTCAATCCCCATCTCCTGATCGGTTGGCTCCTGATAGACTCTCTTGTTTGGATCGAGCACTGATCCAACGATTACCCCTTGGCGCTCTGCCTTCCACAAACCAAAATATCCGAGTTGTCTTTGTGCCGCGATATTCAGAAGTTGTTCCACTTGGCTAAGACTTAGTTCCTTTCCTACGGGTGAAGCCGAAAATCCGACTCCATCTAAAGTAAAGCCATCACCTGGTCTAAGCGAACTAATTGTTCCAACATCGTGGATCTCAATCTTATCTCCGAACACTTCCGCATCATTGCCTTTGTAGCATCCCGGACATGGATTCCTAACGTATTCGACGAGATTTCCTAGCTCAGCTCGAGCCAACTCCCTCATAGCCAAATATGCATCCCCGTCAAGATTGTCCTCTAACATTACAATTGCGATATTGCGGTTATTCTGACTCAAGCGTTGATTTAGCTCGAAGATAGGCCGTACCTCCCGAACGAGATCAATAAATTTCGCACGGGTCTTTTTGTCGTGCTGTATTAACTCGCGGAATTCAATCGGATCGATTTGGGTAAACGGAGCTTGTACCGGAGTGTTCTCAAAATCTCTCATCGAGGCCCCATTGGTAAGATAGAGCGCTAATGTCAAATTTCGCCCGGCTCCAACCACTCGTCTAATAACCAGAGCGAGGTACTCAAAATCTTTGGCAAATGTTCCGTCAGTTAGGACTCCCAAGAAAACATTCTTGATGTTGGCGTCGATTAGGGTTTGGAGTTGTCTTTCTACAGAGCGCCTCGCATTCGGCTGCATCAAAGTGAGAATTGCATAACCACGCGGCGGGCCAACCAGTAACTCTTTGGGAGAAGGGGAGGGGGAAGCGTCCGCACTCTCGTCAGAACCCTCGTCTGTAGTTACTCTTGATGTTGGAGTGGGTCTACGTGTAACCACTCCTCCAATCAAATTGGAATTCTGGGTGCTAGGTTGATTAATTACGATGTTCGGATCACCTTGAGCTTCTCCGATCGCTGCAAATTGTGGAGCATTCGAATCTTCATCGGCGGCCTCAGCAATAATCTGAGATAAATTAACCGGACTTGGTGAGGGCGATGCTTCGGGGGTTGTAGACTCGTCTGCTGTTTCACCATTCTCAGTTTCCTGCTTGTCGCCATTCTCGGTGTCGGTTGTTGTGGGAGATAGTTCAATTTTAGTTAAGAGCTCATAGTTACTGGTGGGCTTTTTGGTCTTTGAAGCGGTATTTTGGGCTTTGCTCTCCGGTGTAGGTGAAGGACTTGGATCGGCATTCTTTGAGATTAAGGCTCTTTCCTTAGCCAGTAAGTCGGCCTTCTGTAGATCTTTTATTTTAGACTCCGGGTCGGAATTACAGCTTACCAGAAGCAGTAGTGCAAAGATTAGCGATCTCGCTCTAAGCATCAAAGATTTTCCCGGGGTTTAATATATTGTTCGGGTCAAAAACACGCTTTATCTGGCGCATCGCGTTTATTTCAGCGGTTGATCTACAGTAAATCAAGGCTTCTTTTTTCAGCAGCCCAATTCCGTGTTCAGCCGAAACTGAACCGCCAAGTTTGGAAACGAGAGTAAATGTTTTCTTATCAGCCTCTTTGCAAAACTGAAAGAACTCATCCCGTTCCATTGTTTCAGGCTTCAAGATATTAAAATGAAGGTTACCATCGCCGACATGGCCGAACAGCAGTACCCCAAACCCCGGGAAATTATCTCTCATCAGTCCGTAGAGCCCGTCTACAAACTCAGGAATCTTATGTACCGGCACGGAAAGGTCATTCTTATGCGGAACCGATCGAGTCGAGGCGGTCTCGCCGATCAACTCCCGCAGTGCCCAAAGATCGCGCAGCTGATTACTGTTTTGGCTAATCACCGCATCTTCAATTAATCCATCTTCGACTGATTTCTGAAAGAACTGCTCCAGTCCATCAGTGGCCTTTTTCACCTCGTCTTCAACTTCAATCAATGCATAACAAGGGTAAGCAGACTTTAGCGGGTCTTTTAGCGGGTGGTTATTGATCACTAACTCAAGTCCTTCTCTGGTGAAGCATTCAAATGCTGAAACCGTAAGCCCGCTTGATCGGATCTGCTTAAATACCTCCAGAGTTTTCCTAAAGTCTGGAACTCCGCAAACCATGACTGTCTGAGCTACTGGAGGAACAGTTAATTTTAACAAGGCCTCAACAACGATTCCGAGTGTACCCTCAGATCCAATCATTAGGTGACGAAGATCATAGCCGCTTTGATTTTTTACCAAGGCTCCGTTTAGATCTAATAATTCACCGCTAGCCGATACGACTTTTAATCCAAGAACCCGATCGCGTGTTAGTCCGTACCGTACGACCTTAATCCCCCCGGCATTTGTGGCGATAT
>CAZJXY010000243.1:0-5975 GCA_964549925.1 uncultured Bdellovibrionales bacterium
TAAGACCGAGACCGCTGCGATAAAAAACGTCTTCGGTGCGAGTGCAAAATCCGGGCTTTTGGTAAGCTCCACTAAATCTATGACTGGGCATCTTTTGGGAGGTGCCGGTGGAGTCGAGGCAGTTTTCACTACTCTTGCCGTGGTTCGTGACGAAGCGCCACCGACCATCAACTTGGACAATCCTGATCCGGCATGTGACCTTGATTACGTGCCGAATAAGTCACGCAAAGCAAAAATCAAGTACGGCATGTCAAATTCGTTTGGATTTGGCGGAACGAATGCGTCGATATTAGTCGGAAAGTTATAAGAGCGCCTAATTGACCAATCTCTATTTACGTTATTCTGGGGCTATCTGCCTTGCTTGATAGTGCAATCGATCGGGTTTTTAGATATTGAACCAAACCGAGTAAGGGACCGGTTAATAAGGTGGTAATGATCGCCATGGCAACCAAGACTGAAAAGATCTGAGTGGAGAGAATTCCAAGATCATATCCCAAATTAAGCACAATCAGTTCCATCAAACCCCGAGTATTCAGCAAAATTCCGAGAATGCAGCTATCATAAGGAGATACGCCGCGAACCCTTGCACCAATATAGGCGCCAAAAAATTTACTGAAACTCGCTACGGCAACTATTACTAGCAACATAAGAAGCCCACTTATGTTAAGTACTGCCGCTAAGTCTGTACGCAATCCGGTGATCGCAAAGAAAGCCGGCAAGAAGATAAAGGAAATTTTTTGTTCAATAAACGCTCTGGTCTTACGGGCAATATTGGAACTATTGGGCAGCACTATCCCCCAAGAAAATGCAACAAACAGAAGCAATCCTAAATATACACTTTGACTATTCGCAAGTTCCCCAGAGTAACCAATAATAAAAATTGCAATCAACGACCAACCCAATAGGTCATTTAGAGCAGCGCTACCGAGAGCCAAAAGCCCAAGCGTTGAATCGCGCAGGCTGGAGTCATTGATTATTCTGGCTAAAACCGGAAAGGCGGTGATTGAGAATGAAAGTCCCAAGAAAATTGCAAAGTGTGCCCCAAGGCTGGGGTTTAACAAAGGGTGGAATCCGAGAATTATCCCAAGAGCTAGCGGAATAAATGTCGCACCGATAGCGGTACTGACTACTGTGGTTGAGTGAGACAAAGCACTCTTAAAATTTAGGCTAATACCGGTAGCAAATAGATAAAGTAAGATACCAATCTCACCCAACAGTCTCAAAAGATTTACGATCTCTTGTGGTGCAATTGCTGCGCTTAACCTCTCTCCGAATAATGTAGGGCCAAGCAGTATGCCTGCTAACATCTCGCCAATTACCGCAGGTTGTCTAGCAAACCTCAAAACAATCGCAAGCCCTTTACCAAGAAGAATCACGCTAAAAAGCAATAGGCAGAAGTGTACGAAGATAAGAAACACAACCCGTTCTACGTCAGTCGTTTCAATGCAGCGCTGTATGTATCATTTAGTTCACCAGCCGAACCAACACACATCCCTAAATCACGAATTAGACCGTCAGAGATGCTATAGATCCAACTATGAACCGCAAGTTTCCTTCCGCTCTCCCATGCACCTTGCACGATTGTTGTTTGACTTACGTTTAGCACCTGTTCAATCACATTTAACTCGCACAACCGATCTGCTTGAGCCTCAAAAGTTCCGAGTGAATTTAATAGCGGACGGTGCTTATGGGCTACATCTTGAACGTGCCTAAGCCAATTGGAGATAAGTCCTAACTTATCGTTCCTAAGTGCAGCGATCACACCACCGCAGCGGTAATGTCCGCACACTATAATGTGCTCAACTTTCAATACTTCAACTGCGTATTGCACTACCGAAAGACAGTTTAAATCCGTGTGTACGACAACGTTAGAAACATTTCGATGAACGAACATCTGCCCTGGTAATACATCGACGATCTGATTAGCCGGCACCCGACTGTCTGAGCATCCAATCCAGAGATATTTCGGATTCTGCTGATTGGCCAATTTAGAAAAAAATTCAGGATCCTTTTGGGCGATGCTCGCAGCCCAACGTTTGTTACTCTCAATTAAATCTTTCAAAAATCGCATGCGGTCTTTTAACGCGTCCACACGGTGTTAATCAAGTTTCACTAAGGAGATTCGGGGTTTATTTTCGGGATAACTATGTTACCCTGCGCCCTGTGATTATAGCGGGGAGATCGAACATGCAAAGGACACTTATAGTAGCGTTATTGGCCTTATCACTCGCTTTTCAGAGTGCTAACGCTCAAACTCTCACGGCGGTTCAACGGGGTAGCGAAAATTCAAACGGAGAGGGGCAAAACGCCGGAGTGGGGAGATCGGTAATGAGCGCAAACGGTAGATTCCTGGTGTTTGCTTCTACTGCCGACAATCTGGTTAGCAACGACGATAACGGAAATCGCGACATTTTCGTCAGAAACTTAGCGACCGGTTCGATTCAAAGAGTCAATGTGAATCAGCTCGGAATCGCTGGAGATGACGACTCGCAAAATCCCGCAGTTAGTGCTGTTGCGCCGAACGGTTTTTTTGTAGTGGCCTATGAGAGTGAGGCTGAAAACCTTGGTTGGAACCGTGCAACCTATCCAGACGATAATAATCGCCGGGATATCTACATTACTCTTCCCTCGCTGAATAAAATAACCGTGAGAGTATCGGTTGGCCCTAACGCCGCTCAAGCTAACGGTAACTGTGACGATCCTGCGATCGCAATCGTTCCAGAACCAAATCGAATGTTTATTGCTTTTAGCTCCACGGCCAGTAATTTGGTGAGCGATGATACTAATGGAGTAAGAGACATTTTCCTTGTCACCGCAACAAGTCCGCTTTCGGATGGCAGTTTTGATCCGGCGACGGATTTAACGACTACCCGAGTCAGCCTAGCAGCCACTCAAGGAGACGAAGCTGATGATGATAGTGACGATCCTGACATAAGTGGTGATGGTCGTTATGTGGTATTTGAGTCTAGTGCTACGAACCTAGTCCAGGGAGTGACTCCGACCACGCGACAAGTTTATCTGTTTGACACCGTTAGCCAAACGACAACACTGGTAAGTAAGTCATCGAGCGGCGCACCAGGTAATGGTTTAAGCACCGCAGCCTCGATAAATTTTCGAGGGAACTTCATTGTCTATCTGACCACGTCCACTAATATCTTTTCTGATGGTCAGAGCGTGAGTACAGGAATTCAACAGATTGCTCGTTATAATGTGAAAACAGGCGAGACCGATCGTGTCAATGTCGCGCTAGATGGAACCCCCGGAAATGGATTAATCGGCTCTAATCAAACCGCATCGATAAGTCCGAATGGGCGATTCGTGGTGTTTAGTGATCGCGCTGATAATCTTGTCTCAAACGACTCAAATAGCAGTTCAGATATATTTTTTAGAGATTTTGGAACTTCCAGCACTATTCGTGTCAGTCAGAGTAGTAGCGGGGCAGAGGGAAATGATGGAAGCATTTTTGGAACGATGGGGCTGCAGAATCATACCTCAAAAACTGGTTTCGTATCGTTCATCTCTGCAGCCGATAATTTAGTTAGCAGCGATAGTGAGGGTTTTGACGATGTATTTGTCTCGACCGTATCAATACCTGATGTTCCTCTGACAAAAGAGACGACGATTGAGGTGCCGCCCGATGTTAGTGCTGTCTCCACCAAGCAAATCTCGGTCTCGATGGAGGATTTCTCAGGAGTCGATCTTAATGCAAACTCGCTGACTCTCCCACTTATAGGGGGAGGCTCACTTGGCCCGCCGCGGGGTGACTACGAAGTGAAAAGCTATCGTGAGACTGATGATGGAAAGAAGCGTGAGCTGCAAAAGAAGTTCGTCAAAAGGAACAGCGTAAATTTCAAAGGGCTAAAACCTGGTCAGACCTATGTGGTCCAGTATCGCAGCAGAATTAAGCGCAAAATAAAAGGGACTGATAACTTCAAGATCGTATTTCGATCAAACTTTAGCCCAGCGCAAAGAATTAAGCTCGACGAGTAAGTTTTTTAGGACAGAGCTTAGTTAACTTGCACTCATTGCAGAGTGGTCTTTGTGCTTTGCATACGCGCCGCCCGTGAAGAATTAGCCAGTGATGTATCGGCCTCCAGAGGTTAGATTTAAACTTTTCTCTCAACTGCTCTTCAATCTCCTCTGGAGTCTTTCCTTTAGCCCATCCAAGTCGTTGCGCGACTCTAAAAACATGGGTGTCTACAGGAAGCGTATGATTCAATCCGAGTTCTCCAAGGATAACATTTGCAGTTTTTCTTCCGACTCCTGGAAGTTTGATCAACTCCTCGAAGGAACGGGGCATAGTCCCGCCGTATTGATTTGACACAATCGAGGCGAGAGCTATTAGGTTTCTCGACTTGGTTTTGTAGTAATTAATCGGACGAACGATAGATTCGAGTTCTGAGATTTGTGCAGCGCTTAAGCCTTGGAAGTTTTGGTATTTCTCAAATAATTTCGGAGTTACCTGGTTTACCTTTTTATCGGTGCACTGAGCGGAAAGAAGAACGGAGATAAGTAGCTCGTACTCATTCGAAAAATTCAGCTCTGACTTTGGATTGGGATAAAGCAGTCCAAAGGCCTTTAAGATTTTATTCTCGCCCTGTTTTTGCGAATTTAGCCTCGATTTCCCTGACATTTTATAAATTTTGATTAAACTCTCGGGAGGTTTTATCCTATTTAGATCATGTCTAAAAGGCCCCCCAAAGGAAGTTTTGAGTACCTGCTCCATCAAGCTGCTAGTGGTGGAGAAGAGGAGAAACTTGCCCTGTGTAAAAGGCTCGCTGATAGGCTCCTGATTGTCCCAATCCTAGGCGAGTTACCTAAACAAGCAGTCGAACAGAGGATTAATGTTTTAACCAGGGACTCAAACGATGGGCGCTGGGTTCCCGTCTTTAGTTCTAAAGCTACCTTTGAGCATTGGAGGGAGGTTGAATCATTCAGTGGATCTCAAATATCCGTTCTGGGAGCGGATCTCTGTCTTGTACTTGGTACGGAGATTGGTATTGAGATTGACCCATGCAGTCCATTTAACGTGAAACTTTCCGCAGTCGAGTTGGTAGAGTCCGAGGTCACACGAATAGATTTATGTGGGGCGCCTCTTACTACTAAAGACGAGTCTCCGATGGCCCCCCCCGATGTATGCATTACTGGGGCGGCTAGGCCGACTTACTCCAAATCGAGTGGGGCGGAGTCGCGACTAAGGCTCTCAAAAGCCAAGCTTTTATGAGAGCTTGGAGCTAAGCGTTAAGTATTGTATTATAAAGATATTCGGCAGCGTAGGAACACCACCACGTAAGCCGAGGCTCGGTGCATCTGTAGGCCTAAACTTAAAGCATTTACTGTTTTTCAGGAGTGACTTTGGCCATGAATACTTCCTCAAAGCGGGTTACGATCCCGGAAATTCTCTCGCGTAAATCATCAAACGATAAAATTACCTGTTTAACAGCCTACGATTTTACTTTCGCTAAGTTGGTTGACCAAGCAGGAATTGATCTAATTTTGGTTGGTGATTCACTTGGTAATGTGGTGCAGGGTCAAGAAACGACCCTGCCAGTAACTTTAGATGAGATGACTTACCACACCCGCTGTGTTTCGCGTGGGGTAAAGCGGGCGCTGCTAGTATCCGATCTTCCGTTTATGTCATATCAAGCCTCCAAGGAGCGAGCGCTAGAAAGCGCCGGAAGGTTAATTAAGGAAGGCGGTGCATCCGCTGTAAAGTTAGAAGGCGGCCTCAATATGCGCCGCACGATCCGCAGCTTAGTCGATGTGGATATCCCGGTAATGGGACATGTTGGATTGACACCGCAAAGCTTTCACCGCATGGGTGGTTATAAGGTCCAAGGAAAGAGTGCGGGGAAAAAGGCGGGCGCAAGAGAGCGAGTAATCCAAGACGCTCTGGCAGTTGAGGAAGCTGGTGCCTTTGCCATAGTGCTTGAAGGAATTCCACGTGAATTGGCATCGGAGATTACCGCGAAATT
>CAZJXY010000244.1:0-5953 GCA_964549925.1 uncultured Bdellovibrionales bacterium
CCGGAAAGCGCATCCGCCGTCCGACTGTGCTGATTAAAGTCGGGGGCCTCTCACTTTCAAAAAAAGCATTCTTGCTGGGAATGGCGCTTATCGTCTGCCAATTTTTCGATGGGCTACTAACATATCTAGGCCTTGAAATGCTTGGCCAACACATGGAGGGAAATGCTTTTTTGCGCGAGCTGATGAAGGCCTATGGCATGGCGCCCGTCTTATTTGTGGCCAAACTTTTAGCGGTAGTGCTTGTCGTCGTCTTGACCTTCTATGCACACAGGCGTCGGTGGTTGAGACCTCTTATCGGCGCTCTTGTAGCGATATACCTAATATTAGCCGTTTTGCCGTGGACCTGGATTATCGTGAAGGGAAAGCAGGGGGCTGGTTCTCAGACCGAGAGCTCAACGGATACTCCATAACGACCGGCTTACCGTCTCTTAAAAGTTGTGAAATCCTAGCCTGACCGGAAGAATCAACCAGCGCTTCAACGACTATCCGATCGGTACTAAACTTGGCTTGTCTCTCAAAAAAATACTGCTCGATCCCATATTTTACAAACATCTGATCGCCATCGATGCGCTCAACGTAGCCCCTAAGGAAGCTTCCGGAAACAGGCTGATCCTGAATTGCTCCAACTAGCCTAAAGATCCCCTCTTGATCTGGGGAAAGCAGTACGTAGACCGGGGAATTGACCTCCGCTCCGGCGATGATCGGCATCTGGCTTATCTCGTAGCGGATATCAATATATTGGCCGCGCAATGGATCGAACGGATCAATCGGCCTGGTGGCTAAGAGAATCTTAGTCCCATCGATGTATGCCCTTCCCCAAAGAAATGAAAGCCCTCCAATCAGAAGGATAGTTAGTACTACCGCAACTAGAGACCGTCTTATCGCTCCTTTTCCTTGGCTTTCGCCACTGACTTCCTGCGCCATTTTTCCGTTATCCATCCACCTAAAAGTAGAATTGTCCCACCGCTTATAAACACCATACTCATGCTGGTATAACCCCAGAAGGTAACCAAGAATCCTAGATACCGACTGATCACGAGTAATACAAAGAAAACCACCGAGACATTTACAATTGCGGCACTGCCATACAACACACCGTAGATTGAACAGGCTACTATGGTCAAAAGCGCGATCGCGTTCCCAATAAGCCAGGTTGTATTAAGTAGCGAGCTGCTAAATGCCTCATTACTGGATCCAAAAAGTGTCAAGCTCAACGGCTGCCAAAAACAACCCCGATCTTTTTGACAAGCAGAGGGATCCTTTTCGTATTTACCACAATCTCCTTTGAACAACAGCGCTGTAGGACTTGTACCGAATCGCCCAGCACAAACGTTGGAGCTCTCGATCCATAGGCAGTTTAGCCCCTTCGGAGCCGTATCGCAGTCCGCTTTATTGAAATAGTTGTTGCAATTAAACTCAGTGCAGTAAGTTTGATTCCAACGACAAAGCTGAACTCCATTCCACTTTGCCTCGCAAAGATCTTGCGCTTGAAAGTCGTAACAATTCTGCTGTCTGCAATAGCTCTCCTGCCATTTACACCCAAGATACGCCGGGGTGGCCTGGTCGCACTTCTCTTGAGTATCTAACCCGTTGCAACTCGAATCGGAGCAGTAACCATTAGTCCAAACACATCCTAATCCGAGTTCGGCGCCGTATTCACACCCGGCTTGATCGTTCTGCTGCCCACAAAGTTTCGGTTCGCAACTTCCGGCAAAGGTAGCGAAATATCCGGCGTGATTAAGGAACCAATAGAGTCCCAAAAATAGCACAACTGACGCAATGATTTCTTTGGCCTTCGATCGATCACGCGAAAAGGCAAATACTAAAGCCAACGCGTATATGATAATTGCCGTCCACGAAAAGTAAATGGAAAACTTTTCTACTACATTGTCGTTTCTTAACTTTAGAAACGGAAGTCCGAACTCAAACGAGAGAAGATAAGTAAAAACGAGGATGTAAAAAACAAACCACCAGCGATAAGTCGAATCAAAGCGGTGTTTCAACACAGAGTGCACCAGCGCTACACCGAAGAGTAGAGCTGCCGAGGCTAGGTAGAGCTCAACCAATACTCCAAATGATGGCATCTCCGGACCATTAAAATCAAAGACCGAGAGATATTTAATCGCGATCCATCCGTTGAATTGAAAGAGCGCGAGTAAGAGTGAAAGCTTCGAGTTAAGCACATAGCTGATGACTGTAATGCTCACCCATGAAAGCAAGGTCAGATTCGCCGCGCCATCGATGCTAGCCTCTAAGTTAAATATCTGAGCTAGCAATACCAAGCTCAAGGAGAGCAACGACGAGCCTAATAAATGCAGCGCTGCTGCTACACCTTCATAGGCTTTGGACTCAGCCAAGCCACCGATAAAAAACGATCCGCAGGTAAGGCCACCAAGTATCAAAACCTTTGCTGTCGCAGAAAAGAGATGCCAGTTAGTCGCTAGCGTCCAGGCGATGCCGCAGCCGATTAATAATACTCCAAGGGTTGCAACGATGGCGCTTGCGGAGAAAAAACCAAGTTCCCTACTCCTAGATCTATTATAAATTGGCATTTTCAAATCCTTTGAGGCTTGTCCTTGCCTTTACTACCCTACTTCCGTACCCTAGCTCAATGACCAACAAAAATTTGGGCGCTTTTGCGATATTCGTAAGCGGCGGACCGGCGCCCGGTATTAATTGTGTAATCGCCTCTTTAGTAATAGAGGCCAGGAACAGGGGCTATGAAGTTTTTGGGTTCAAGGACGGGTTTCGCGGAGCCGCTGCGGAGGGGATCAAAGCTGCCTTACCTTTAGGGATCGATCTGGTTTCCCAAGTTATTCACCAGGGGGGGTCGATTATCGGAACATCGCGTTTTAACCCTTTCAGCGATCAGCAGGCCTGGGGAAATGTAAAGTCAGCGTTAGAAAGCATTAAGGCCGATAAGGTCGTAATAATCGGCGGAGATGGATCAGCTTTTCTAGCTAGCCAGATGATTAAATTTGCCCCGTCAATTCAAGTTGCACACGTGCCTAAAACGATAGACAACGATATAGCACTTCCGAACAATCAACAAAGCTTTGGCTTCGTTACCGCAAAATCCGCCGGATCCGTGATACTAAACACCTTGAACGTGGATGCACGCACTGAACAGAAGCGTTGGTTCATAGTTACCACCATGGGCCGTAAAGCTGGCTTCTTGGCTCTCAGTTTAGGAGTCGCCTCAGGCGCAACGCTGACTTTGATACCGGAAGAGTTCGTCGGAAAGAATCAGAGTGTTGAAGAGGTGGCTGACATAGTCTTTGAAAGTATCCGCAAACGTTATGCCCAGGGAAGATCCTTCGGGGTTGCAGTGCTAGCTGAAGGGATAGTTGATCAATTGAGTAAGGAGAGATCTCCTCAGCTCCAAACACTTCCCAAAGATGATCTCGGCCGAACACGCTATAACTTGGTCGAGATCGGAGATTTGATCACCCCGATTCTAACTGAAAAGTGTGAGAGTGCCGGTATCGATGTTCGAGTTACTCCAAAGGATCTCGGATACGAACTTCGCTGCCATCCACCCGGCGCCTTCGACATAGAATACACCCGTTTTTTAGGTTTTGGAGCAGTTCGCTACCTCTTGCAAGGGAAGAGCGGAATCACGATCTTAAGAGATCATGACAATTTGGGATTCCAACCGCTTTCAGCGATGACTGACCCTCAAGGAAAGATAATTAGCCGGGTTGTGGACCTTGAATCAGATCTATATACCGTCGCGCGATCTTACATGATTAGGTAGTATCACCTCGGATGGACGGAAAACCAAGTCAGGGAATTTTACGAGGTACGGCAATCGTGGCGGCACTCACCGCAGTTAGTCGCGTATTTGGTTTCGTCAGAGATCTTCTTGTAGCGCGGCTCTTTGGATCTAGCGGAACCGCTGACGCCTTCTTGGTGGCTTTTCGAATTCCAAACCTTCTCAGAAGCTTTCTCGCTGAGGGAGCGTTAACCTCTGCCTTTGTCCCAATCTTTTCTACCGAACTTAGTCACGGTAAAGAGCGCGCTCAGCAGGCACTTTCTGAAGTGACGGGATTGCTGCTTGCTGTGACTACTCTTATTTCAATACTTGGAATAATCTTTAGTCAGCAAATCGTCGCGCTTTTTGCGCCCGGCTTTATCGCCGATACCGCTAAATTCGAGTTGTGCGCCAAGCTTTTGGCAATCATGTTCCCCTACATCATTCTGGTAAGCATTGTGGCCATGCTAAACGGAGCACTCAACACTGTTAAAGTGTTCGGCGCGGCGGCAATGGCCCAAGTCTGCATGAATATTATCCTTATATTGGGAGCAGTTATCGCAGAAGCCTATCTTGGCGTTGCTGCGGAATTGCTTTCTTGGTCAGTTCTAGTCGGCGGAGTGATTGGAGTTGTAATCCAAATTCCAGCACTGGCCAAAGCCGGACTCGTTTTAAAACCCTCTCTCCGGCCATTTTCGCGAACTTCGCGCGAATTGCTAAAATTGATGGCACCAGCGATTCTTGGAGCGGCCGTCTATCAGCTTGCTATTTTTTTAAACACTTTGCTCGCCTCTTTCCTTGAAGAAGGCAGTGTATCTTGGTTGTTCTATGCCGATCGGGTGGTTCAGCTTCCGATTGGTATTTTTACAATTGCCTTAGGCTCAGTGATTTTACCGACACTTTCTCGCGCCGCTGCAAGCGGCGAAAGTGATCTTTATAACTCAAGCTTCGTAAACTCCGTTCGCTTTTCTCTATTCATCGTAACCCCAATCTGCTTTGGGTTGTTTACACTAGCCCAGCCCTTAACCACTCTTTTGTTCGAACGTGGAGCCTTTAACGCCAACGCCACTGCTCAAACCGCGCTAGCTATCAAAGCATATAGCATTGGGCTTTGGGCTGTAGGCTGTCAAAGCATGGTGGTAAGAGCCTTTATCGCGAGAAAAGACACCATTACACCGACTGTAGTTGGGGCGCTTACTTTAATCTCGACGTTCTTTTTTTCTCTACTCTTCATGGGAGAGATGAGCTCAGATCAGAGCGGAATACTTTATTCAATTCTCCTCAGGCTCCGAGAGACTATCGTCTTAATCCATCCAACAATTGGAAAGATTAACTTCGGACACGCCGGGCTGGCCTTGGCCTCTAGCCTTTCCTCGATTTTCGGGGTTCTTTTGCTCTCTTTGATTTTAGCGAAGCGAAATAGTGGAATCGCCTGGCGCGCTATTTTTCACGCTGCCATGACTTCCGTCGCGGCATCCGCAGTAATGTACCTATCTTTAGTCGGGTTGATGCATTTGGTTACCAACGGAACGCGTGTTGTGATTATCGGAATACCGCTCGGAGTAGTTGCGTTTATCGTCGGCGCCTTGATTTTTAAGAGTCGAGAGATCACAGAGACCTTTGATCTAATTAAACGGCGCAGAAACAAATCAAGTTAAACTTCTTTCCACTCGGGATAGCAATTACACCCCCATCTACATAAGGCGTGCGACAACGTAGCGTAACACGGTGAGCACCCGCAATATAGCGAGGTTTCATACGCTCTCTCATCCAAGCTACTGATTGGATATATTTAAGGTATAGTTTCCACGTGATCCGTAGCGCGGATATCCTGTAGCTAAATCAGCATAACCGACACCTGCTACCCTGATGTAGTAAGGGCCTGACCGCGGAACATCGAATGTCACGCTGGCGCTAAGCAAGTTCAGAGGATTGATAGGACCTGCTATTTTAAGACCATCCCATCTATAGACCTCAAGCATTACATCTAAATTAGTTCCTAGATAGGGGGGCACAGTAATTTCGACTGATCCTACATTTGCGGTGAAGGTGAAGCAGTCAATATCGCCGCGGCGCTCAATCACACCTGAACCACTTAAAGACTGTCCCTGCCCAAGGTAGGTGGGTGGATTGCAAAGAGCGGTATGGACGTCACTCCTTAGAGAAATTCCATTCTGTCCGAGAATTCCGAAATCATCC
>CAZJXY010000245.1:0-5930 GCA_964549925.1 uncultured Bdellovibrionales bacterium
TTCACACCGACTTAAATACTTTGTTTCATTATCGCAAAGATTCGCCCAAAAAATCTTCGCCCCCGCACGAGAGTGAATTCTCATCTTTCGATCCGATCGCGCTGCCGAATCAATCATGGCATTTAGATTCTCTATTAATCCCTCCCGATCGTGCAGTATCGTTACCTCAACGCGCTTATCACGCACCCCCTGGAGTTTCGTTAACAGCGGGATAATCTGCTCAACCGTGCGCGCCTTGCTGTCCATCATCTTCTGCAACAAGTTCGGGGATAGAGCTTGAAATACCTTTCGTCCGTTTCGTTGAGATTCACAAACCAAGCGTAAGTCTGAAAGTTTAGCCAGAGCTTGATAAACCAGCTGTCGGTGTAACTTTGTGGAAGAAACAATCGGCCCAACATTTGTCCGGCCCGATTTCAATAATGCGAGATAAACTGAGGCCTCATTTCGGGTCAGCCCCGCCTGATTAAGACTTCCAATTAAGTTATTATGAGTTGCCATATTCTATTCATTCCCTGATTGATCAACGATCAGTTCTATAGTGCTAACAACCCGCGGTATCATTTGCGGCATAAGATCTCAAATTCAAAATTCGCCCCCTCTGTCTATAAGCTCCTCTCTCGCTTCAGCTAGATGGGTGTAGGCATTATAGAGATCTACGGCAAACTTCCTTATGAAGCTTAAGAGCTCCCCATCGAGTGAAGTTTTCGCGGCCGCATCATCAATCTCGTGTGAAAGAGCCTCTACGGACGGATATTTATCAAGTCCCCATTCATCATTAATTGACTCGAGATTATAAAAACCGTCCTTTAACAACTGGGACCATCCCGGCGCGGCCCAAAGCTCTCGGTTAAGGAGAAGTCCCATGGCCTCGGCCGCAGTCCGACCGTGCTTGGTTAAGTCATAACCAATAAGTAAGTAGTGACTAGCTTGTTGCGATATAGCAGGAAGCGTATCGGAAGAAACACTTCTTCTCACGCTGTCATTACTTAGGATTGAAAGTAATTCATCAACCGATGATTCCGCAGCAATAGCCAGAGTAAGATTGAAATTGGCTTCGGAATCAACCAGACCTTGTGCTAACAACTCTGAGATAATTTTCATCCATAATGGATCCGACTCTTCCGATACAACCGCATCGGTGGAACCAGAGTGCAGCTCTTTAATTGTTTCAACTCTTGATGAAGATCCAGCTTTAATCTGGGCTAACTCAATGTCCTTTCCGAGAGGAGTGCTCGCTAAAATATCAACCCCATCCGGTTCCAAGGATCTTTCAAAATCTAAATTATAGTAGGATCGCAAAGACAAATTCTGTTCGAGCGTGAAGCTGCATTTTGTCACCTTTGCCCCTTCATCATCGAAATCGCCTGGTAGTTGACCGATCTCCCATCCCATGCACGTAGTTTCACAAAAATAATATTTCTCACCGTTGTGTTCAAAATAGGTGCCGCTGAATTTGTTAGAGTTAATACCTACTGCAAGATGGCCGCCATGCTTCTCGTTTTCGTCATAATTTAAAAACACAGTGTCGTATCCCATAAAGGCAACAAGTGCAGAGAAGAGCACCGACTTGTCAGAGCAGTCCCCCCAACCATTAAGCAGTGTTTCACCGGGATATTGTTGGTAAGCACCTGGACTGCGGTATTCTATCGATTGTACAAAGGAGAGGGCCAATCTGGCCGGGTCAATCTCATTAGCATCTGCAACTGCCTTGATTCGTTGGGCAATGATAAAGACCTTATCTAGATTGGGCTCTTGCTCGATATTTTGTATATAGCGGCCATGCGTATGGTCTAACTCGGCGTATTCGCGCAGTGCTGATTTCGGGAGATCGATGTAAAGCGAAAAGGCGATTGAAGTATTCCCTGGTTTTTCAAATGACCAGAGATACTGGACGCCTTCAGTAGTTCGCCTGAAGTTAATCAGACGATCATTAGGTTGGCAGTCAGCTGCGGGAGCGTAAGGGAGAAAAAGAGCTTCGGGAAAGTTTTCTCGCTGGGCCGCCTCGGGTTGAGCCCCTACCTGATTGCTCGGATCGGTAGATATGGCGCTAGGTAGAAGAGCTACAAGCGCCAATGCTCTCAATTGCGATCCCAATCCCTGAAAATCAGGGAGCGTCGGATGGAAGTTAACTTCGTTGGATTCGTTTGGAGCACTCATCCCTGACAAATATCCTTTTGGCCCTTAGGAAGACACTAATTAAAATGAACCTCATTCCCTTCTTAAACGCTCCATAACCGCTCGAATCTGGGCTTCAGTCGGATTCAATGTAACATTTACAACTTTAGTACTGACGGTTAGTTCTCCTCGATTGTCGCGGTATTCGCCTGGCCGATCATTCATCTTTAGGGTTATGGTGCCCCCAGTTGTTTGAATTCCGCTGTAGTACATATTGCCGTCTACAACCAACTGCCCGATACAGCCTCCGGCGTTTCTTTTTGAGGTCTGTGTGTTCCCCTCTGGTCCGCACTCCCAACCATCTGACGGGTCATTTCGCCATCGACCAGAGGCCACTATCCTATAGGTGCCAGGCGGGCGTGAGACGGAGATTCCATTTTCAAGATTTGCGGGGACTGAGAATGATCTCTCAATTTCCCTAATCTCGGCACGTCTCCACTCTTCGATCGCTTTGGCCCTTAGATCTTTTTCGGCCTGAGCAGCTCTTTCGTCTGATTCCTGTTTATCGCACCACCTATCCATATCATCCATTTTAGCAGCTAGCTTGTCGCGTTCCTGCTGCATTTTCTGAGTTGATTGGATCAATTCACTCCTCGCATCTTCAATCTCTTTCCAACTCTGCATTCGGGATCCTAGATATTTCTGATTAGGTTGCTCGAATTCATTCACCTTCTCAATATTGCCGTTAATTTGATTGATGTAGCCATCGAAAGAACGTAAAGCCTTATTAGCATCTGCTAACTCCGGTCTAGTCGTTGCTGCAGTCGGCGCATCTTTGGCCGCTTGGCACTCTTCTCGGAGCTGCGAAAGAGCTTTTTTAGCTCTTTCAGCCAGTGTTACAGCTTCATCCAGCAGTGGAACACCTTCCGCTTCGAACTTATCCAAAAGCGCCAGGGCATGATTTTGCTCTAAACCGATGCTACCTTGTCTAATACCGGCTTGTAGTGCAGTAACTGAACGGGAGAGCGGCAGAGTTTCAGAACCGAACGGAAATGCTGCGCCGACCACCCTTGTAAAAGTTGATCTGCTCGACACAGCACCGGAACCGGAGGCGCTTTGTAGGTGATAGACGTCAATCGCTACTAAGTCGTAGGTACGCTCGACTGAGGATTCTTGAAATTGAGCACCAGTTTCTGAGTATACGCGCTTAAAAAACTCCTCTAGCTTTGCTCGACTGAACTGAGTCGATGCGCCCAGTGATATCTTGGCCGGGATGCCCAGAGTAAAGCCTGCACTCGTCGAACTTCCGGTATTTACTTTTTTTCCTACGGTCTCCTCATTTCCGGATGTTGAATACTGAGTTTGAACGATTCCTACCTCTTGTATCAGAGGATAGAGTCGTTGAGCGAGCGCTGCTACATATTCTGGCTGAATCAAATTTATCAACTCTGTTGGGCTGGTACTTGTTTTTGAGAATAGCTCCGCAAAATAACTCGAAGCATCTTGATCCGAGACTTCCGGTGCATTCGGGCCATAGAATATCCCACTCTTTTGGATCATTACTCCGGCATGGGCCCTCACCTCATTTAACGTATGTTGAAGGATAGGATCGCTTGGACTCATACGACGCGATTTAAGCTCATTTTTGATCTCAGAAATCATGGCTGAGTCAAAATCCGAATGAATTACTGAGAAGTTATTGATTACTCCGCCGTACGAATAGTCAACAATTAGGCGCAAGTTGCCCTGACTAACCGCCCGCTCAAACTTTTTTTCCTCCTCCGGACCGACCAGAAAAAATAGGTTGATATCATCTCCCTGAGTAGCACGGGAATCAATCTCGGCTTTGGCAATAAGGCCCTGCTTTGTGCCCAAGTAACGGTCGTACAAATAGACCTCTACATTTGCGAGTTCCACCACACTTGCGGCTCCGTCGTACCCAGATGGAGCTGGCCCCATCAGTTGCTGCACATACTCACCAAGTTCATGCAGATCCCCAGTCAGACGCATCTCAACCCGTCGAGTAGCGTACGCGTCGTTTACTTCGTCCCGATAAACGTCACCATTCTCACCTATGGGCTGCAACGCAAACACAGGTAAGTAGCTCCAAGAACGCTTAACCGCACCGTCGCTCGGATTTCCTATAATAACCGAATCAACTCGAACCGCTATCTTTTCATTTTCTGGACTTGGAACCGTGATTGTTCCAACCGCAAGCGTCTTCCTCACCGGGTTGGTGAAGGGATCTTGACGGTAGCGGTTTCCCGGTTCCTGTGCGGCACTGATTGGCATTGGCTCGGGGCCGATTGAGGGCTCGGCGATACTTGGCAAGGACATTCCAGCCAACGCTGCTAAACCAAGATAAAAGTCAGTTAAGGATTGGGATGATTCTGATCTGTTTGTAAACATAAGCTATCTCTCCTTAATAAATTCATATTCACTTTTTAGGCGGGAAGATCCTTTGCCAAAATGAGCCCGCCGGTGGGTTTGTTGGTCGAAGTGATCCATCCGGCTGTGGTCCGATAAAATCTCGAACCAATGTTGGGTCCAAGATCACAAGATCATTGGAGGTCCCAAGACTGGCCAGACTTAAAGCAAGCTTCGGACTGAGCCGCGACGCCTTGGAGTGACTTGAACTCGAATCTCCAAAAGGCACGCCAATTTGAATTCCGGCGGCTGGATTGAGATCTCCTTGAACAATCCTTTTCTCCTGAGCATAAAGGCCATTTTCTAAAGCCTCAGGCCGAGAGAATAGATACCCTTGAACTCCAAGCGATGGAGCTGAAGCTAGCGCGGATACGCCCACTCCGCTGGTAGAGGCCTCAATCGAGCCGTTAAGCGAGGCGATACCGGTATTTACTCCCCAGGCGCGACCACTTCCGTCTGGACTTATGGTGTAGTGCATCGTGCTGACCGCACCGTAACTTGCACCGGCAGAGGCACTAAGTCCGACCTTTGCCTCAACTGATCCACTTTCTCCCTGCTTTGTTCTTTCAGCAAAGACCTGATCCTTGCTTAAACTTGTTTCAAGGTTAAGATCTCTTTCGGTAGCTATTCCATTTTGGGCGACTACGTAATTATCAATCTTTAGATCTACACCGTCGAGGTATACGCTGTAATGCACGAATTGCCCCGATCGATTCTTTCCGGCGAATCGATACTCCGCCCGTCCTCCATGTTCACTCGAGTATACTAGCCCATGCGATTCTGCCCCTCCCTCTGTTTCTTCCCGTACTAAGTTTCGGAAGAAAAGTTCTTGTCCATAGGAAAGTGAGGGAAGCTCCGAAGCAATAAGTCGAGACGGTGCGTTTTCTGAACGCGCGATTGAGGGAGTGGGGTTTACTTTCTGTTCCTCGCTTGCCCTTACTACTCGATTCGGCTTCAGGTCTGGGGCGACTGCGGTAGGGATAGAAGGAGAGAGCAGATCCTGGGCCTTGGAAGCGGGACTCTCGCTTGTTGAATTGGCGGGGGAAGCCTCGCTGAATTCCTTTTTTTCCACTTCACCTGCAGGACTTGAAGCGGTGGCAGGCTCAGTCGGCTGCAGCGACCGCTCCGGAACCACCGCGGCGTCTTCGTTAGCCTTTTGGTCCCTCTGCTCCAAAAGCTCCCTTATAGGTTTATCGTTGGTGGCCTGATCGGCAGAACGATTTTGTGCTTGCCTCTCTCTTTCAAGTTCCATCTGCTTTTGCATTGAAGCTAGAGCGCGCTCGAACTCGGCAAAACTCTCCTGCCATCTCAGGGAATTCTCAAACTCAAACTGTTGAGATCCTGCTTCAAACCGTCGTGCAGCCTCGGCAGAGCGTTGAGCTGATAGA
>CAZJXY010000246.1:0-5924 GCA_964549925.1 uncultured Bdellovibrionales bacterium
CAATTTAATAGATTTCGTTTTTCCAAGTGGTTTTTGACGAAAGCGACACTATTCCGGAAAGCCAACTACTAAAGTAGGAGGTAAGCCAACCTTTGGTGAAATTGACTGTAAGAGTAACGGTCTGTCCAGGGCCACCAGCAGCGGCATTACAACCCGCTGAACAGCTCACCGGACCAGGGGGCAAGCAGACAGCGGGATTAACACATGCAACTGAAAAATGAGAATCGATATCTGTACAAGAAAGTCCAGCGACAATAAGGTTCTCACAGAATCGGTTCTGCACTTGATGTAAGCGGGCCAAAGGATCGGGCGGGCTTCCCACTAGATCTTGCCCTTGACCGGTAATCATATATCGACCTGCGGACTGTAGGGCTGCATCAATGTTAAGTTTGGCATAGGCCAGGTGAGAGAACTCGATTACGCTTATTATAAGGAGAAAAAACACCGGAAGCGCTAACGCTAGCTCCACCATCGCAGCGCCAAGATTTCTATCGCGAACGAGACTACTTTCTTTTCTTTCGTTTCTCATTTACCTCCCCGGTAACACGGCGAACGCTTCTCTGAATTCGCTTCTGATTTCTTTCCTGAATTCGTTCCTGAAGACTCCACTCTACCGGCTTCTGAGACCTTAACTCAAACACCGTATTTCCGGAGACTCGAAAGATGCTGCTTAAGTTTCTAGCGTTCGAAAGTCGTGCGATTTCGAGGTATTGGAATATTAAGCCCGGACACATCGTAATTCATCCGGCGATTTCTCGATCCTTTAATCGACTCCATGATCGATGCGGAGAGGTTATCGCGGTGCGTTTTGCCCACCAAATTATAGTTCCCCTTAAAAGATTAATACGGTAAGAATTTCTGAGATGGAATATCACTGCTATAACTGTAACGCCGAATTGCAGCTTCCCGGCGGCAAGGCAGCCCGCGGAGACTCTTGCTTTAAGTGTCGAGCTGACATTCGTGTCTGCAAAAACTGCCTGCACTACGACACAAACGCCTATAACGAATGCCATGAATCTCAAGCCGAGCGCGTGGTTGATAAAACCAAAGCTAATTTCTGTGATTTTTTCTCGATGCGATCAGGAACTGCCGCCAAAGCCACCAACAACACTAAAAAAGATCAGCTTGGTAAGCTTGATGATTTATTCAAGAAATAGACAGTCGCGACTGTTTGCATACTGACTATATTCGCGTAAACTTAGAAAGATCAGGTACGGTCCGGTAGGTAACTTCGCTTAACAAACACCGGATTTGCCTCGAGAGATAGCAGTAGTTTATGACTCCCGATTTTTCAAACGCCCTTGGGCCCGAGGAAGAGCCGTTACCCGCCCAGAGTTCCTTTGGTTACGAAGTTCGAAACTGTATCCTTGGATTAAGCGGTTTAGCATCAGATCTTTATTCGGTAAATTTTGGGGTAGGTCAGGATCAAGAAAAGATTCATGACTGGATTAAAGCGGACCTAAAGACAAAACGGTTCGAAGACGCACTTAAACTAGCCAGAAGTTACGAGGAACGATGCCATACCCCTTTTGGATTAGATTTTATCAATTTTTGTCACTCTAAAGAGTACCAGATTCGAGCACTCACCGGGGTTGGAGAGATTAGCTCTGCAATATCAGAACTCTCTGAACTATGTGAGCAAGGGAGATTGCGCTGCCCCTTCGGAACGCCACGAGAGATGGAGTCGCTGATCCTAAGCACGGGACATTCAATCGTTGGAATTTTAAGGCAGCAACCACAAAGAATACGGGAGGTCGCGGAGTTAGTCACAGCGCTGGGAAGAGGCATTATATTTGCGGAATCACTCTCAATCGGGCGCCCGCAACTAAAACGTCCAATTCCCCTAATAGAGCTAGCCAACTCAACGGCAGTCTTGGTTGAAACTATAGCTCAAATTAGTGTCAGTCAGGGCGCGATTGAAGTCAGTACGGAGTGTGTCAATCAACTGCATCAAATCGCCACATTTCTAACCCAAGTTGAGAAAACATTTTGTAACTCTCCGGAAGACCCTCTGCGTGATCGTTGCAGAGAATCGCGTAGAAAGGTTCGTGAAAGTAATCTGGATGCGATTTGTGCTATAGAAAAGAGACTTCGAGCGGATGCGGAGAGGGATCCGAAACAACGTGAGGCACTGCTTGCCTTCTACGACTCAGCGAGTATCGAACGTGCAACTGAATTCATGGTCTCTAATCGAAACATAACTAGTTGGTGCAAAGCTAGACTAGTAGAGGTGCGGTCGCATCAGGCGTTGGGAAATCAGAACGCGGCTGAAAGAAGTTTCGGACTTATTACCGGCTTACTTTCGAGCCATTATCCCAAATTGGATCCAATCCCCCAAGTTCAACTCCTCATGTCGCTTGGAGGTGGATTAATGGAAGCCTTGAAGTTCGTTCCCCGCGAATTTGAAGCAGGTTTTGAGCTGTTCTTCAAAGCGGCAACGGAGCTCTGCAATCGCAGTGTCGAGACTCTCGATTCACTGCCTTTTGATGAGAAGCAGCTTTACGCAGATTCGCTCGCGATATTAGCAGGCAGCTTATCGAATCTCTCCCTAGCTGCGATACCGTCTGCCCGTCACGACGTAATCATCCCCTCAATCTCTTTGGCAGCAAGGCTGCTTAATATCGCTGATTTCCCCAAGCCAGATTATCTGAGCTCGATACCGAAGAGCCAAATAGTTCCAGAAGTCTGCGATGGCTTCTACACAGCTATGGCATTCGCGGCCCAAGCGCTATCACGGGCTGATAAGTATGAGATGGCAGTCAGTTTATTCGACGCCGTCGCATTCAAGATTCCTGATCCGATTCCAAAGAGCGCACCTTTGGTCCGATCTCATTTTGAAACGTTTAATTGCTTCATGACTTGGGCAAATAATTGCGGTGACTATGGACGGGCATTTGAAGTTAGTGAGCGAGTACGTGCGTTAGTTGAAAATCCGGCGGTTCCAGAGGAGTCAAAGATCCAATATTGGATTATCCGAAGTCAGGCAGCTAAGAACTTGGGGAAAGATGAGATCACCAAGGAGGCGCGCCGCGCCTTAGAAGCAGTTATTGAATCAGATGCAGGCTCAGGGAAAGATCTTTCTAGGTATGGTCCCGTTTTGCGTGAGCTATTCGATTCGGCTCTGCACGAAGATGATCTTTCGGATGCAGCTAGGGCTCGTTCTATACTCTTTATCCTCGACTCCAATGCTCCAGAGGATAGATTGACTAAAGCAGCGATCCTCTCCGACAAGGGTGCTACTGAGACGGCCGAGTCGATCCTTGATCAACTAAAAAAGGATGAGAATTCAAAGTTTCTTTCCTCTATAATTTCCCTAGCCCAGGCGAGAAATTTTGAACGTGCAGGGGATTATGCAGGGGCAGAGGATCATTTTAAGAGCGCGATTTCTGAATTCGAAGGCTCTGTGGCTGGTTCGACTCCGGTGTTGCTTAAGTTATTGAGAAATTATGAACGGTTTTTAAGAAAGCTCAATCGCGAAGAGGAGGCAGATCAATTAGCCCAGCGGGCCGGAGCAATCGAATTTGTCATGAAATTTAGAAGCAAAAAGCCGGAGTAGGCAGCTTTAGGCTCTTGGCGAAACAATCATTGTCTCCTGTGGCACTTTTGCCCCGGAGAACTTGCTCAGCAGATCCATCATCTCATCGGCAATCGAAGTCAGTCTCCAAGACTCCCATCCAGTTAGTGGGCGCTGTTCAGCCTTTGATTTTAAGTGACTCTGCTCTCGTTTTAAACTCTGAAGCTCTTGCTGTAAAAGCAACCGATTCCAGTGAAATTCTGTTCGTCTTTCAATTTTGCCTGATCCGCTCGACATAAGATAACCTGTCAAAACCCAAACTCAATGTAGGTGCTGCGAGTTTTATGCCAGAGTATCTGAGACAGAAGAAGTAACGCGTCACCAACGGTAATCTACGGGTTATTCTTAGTCGAGCCTAAGGAAAGTACGGAGTGAAGCGCCTTTGAAAGCTGAACTTCGGTCAACCAAAATATTCCGTTGTGATCAGAAGTATCGTGTTGGATAAAGATCTTCTCCCCCGCTCCTCTATAGGCGTTAAACACCTCTTCCCCTAAGTCAAACGGGATAACCTCATCTTTTTTACCGTGCGCAACAATTAGGGAAGTTCGGGTAAGTGCGCTAACACTATCCTTAGTCGGAAATGTGTACCAAAGAAAGGGGGCAAGAAATCCAAAGACCGGAAGCCTTTTAGTCAGACTCCTAAGATCCGTATATGGAGATAAGAGAATTAAAAGCTCTGGATTGTATCTCTTAGCAAGCACCGCCGAGGGACCAGACCCGATGGATAGCCCGACCAAAATTAGCTCCTTCGCAGACTTTCCCTCTTTTTCGAGAGCAAAGTTAATGACCGCGTCCCCATCAGCATAGATCCCGTGCTCCGATGGCCAACCGCTACTTCGTCCGTAACCACGGTAATCAAATCCATAACTAGTAATTCCCTGGCCCGAGAGCCACTCTTGGATAAAAAGAAAGTTATCTACCGTCCCAGCGTTACCATGGAAAAACACGGCGACTCGTCCTAAGTCCGTACCCTTTGCCGCCATGCGCAAAGACTCAATCACCTTTCCATCTTCTGTTTTAACAAAGTGGCTGGTTACCCCGGGAGGGAGACTCTCATGGCGTACTCCTTTCTTTGTCATCAAGCCATTTACAATTGACGGAAAGATCTGGAGTTCCTGAGTCAATATCAAGCAGAGGCAAACGACTAAAAGTGCGCCAACTAGTCTGAGAAGAAAGAGACTCATTACCTTAATTGCTTTCACTGTGGGACCTAAACTAGATCTTTATCACACCATACAGACCCCTACAGCTCCTGACAATACGGAAGCAAATTAGCCTCGATCTCGTGATCTATGCTACCATTCTTCTCTCTATGTCGCGCCTAAAACAGCCAGAATTACTCTCTCCAGTTGGAGATTTTGAGATGTGCAAAGCTGCCGTTCATAACGGTGCTGATGCAATCTATCTTGGGATGCCGGGATTTAATGCGCGCGGGCGAGCAAAGACGTTCTCTAAAGAGGATCTAAAAGAAATCATAACTTACTGTCACCGTTACGGGGTCAAAGTATTCTTGGCCTTTAACGTTCTGATTTTTGAAAAGGAGTTAGAGCAGTGCACTAGTTTGCTCGAGGAAATTTTGCCGTTAGGGCCAGATGCCTTTATCGTTCAAGATATCGGACTTTTGCGACTGATAAAAAAAATGGCTCCTGAGGCAGAACTTCATGGGTCAACCCAGATGACTGTTACAAATTATGAAGCTCTGGAGCTCTTCAAAGATCTGCAGATGTCTCGAGTCGTCCTCGGGCGCGAGGTTTCAATCTCAGAGATTGCAAAAATCCGAAGCCGTACCGATACAGAGCTTGAAGTCTTTGTGCATGGGGCGCTTTGTGTGGCTTATTCCGGACAGTGCTTGACAAGCGAGAGTCTAGGCGGACGTTCAGCTAATCGCGGACAGTGCGCTCAAGCCTGTCGTTTAGATTATGACCTCCTCGTTGATGGCAAAAAGAGAGAACTTGGCTCTAGAAGATATTTAGTTTCACCTAAAGATCTTTGCGGACTAGATCAGATCCAAAGCCTAAAAGAGATCGGGGTAAACTGCTTTAAGATTGAAGGCCGGCTGAAATCCGCGGAGTATGTAGCAAGCACCACCTCACGTTATCGAGAAGAGATCGACCGCGAGCCCTCCTCTGATCCAAGATCCAATCGAGACGAGGCAATCACTGAACTAAAGCTTGCCTATTCCAGAGATTTTTATAGCGGTTGGTTAAATGGAGTAAACCATCAAAGTTTAGTAGATGGGCGATATAGCTCACATCACGGAATTTATGCCGGCGAAGTGGTTGAGATAAAAGAACGCTCGATCACAGTAAAAAGTACCATTAATATTTCACCCGGTGATGGCTTACTCTTT
>CAZJXY010000247.1:0-5916 GCA_964549925.1 uncultured Bdellovibrionales bacterium
AATCATTAAAAGGACAAATAGAACAAGTATTCAACCTGGCTGTGCTGGGGACACATTCGGATGCGTTTCCGCAACAACAATTTCTACTGGTAGGGCTTCTTCTACTTTCAAGGTCTTTCTGCTCTTTCGAATATCATCGGATACTATTTTCTGTTCGTGAAGCAAGTTCAGAATTGGTTGTTAGAAGGTTTTAGGGAGGGCTATGTAGTGTTCAGGGCAAGCACAAAAGAAAATCAAGATTCTCAGCGTGAGCAGTAACTGTCGAGACAGCATTGCTTCTACCATTATTTCTTATGTTTGGCGGAGGAATCTTCGATTGGGATTTAAAGAGGCCTCGGCCCCGTAGGATCTATAAACTCTTACAATCCAAGGAGAATCGATACCGAACGTCCCCCTTAATCGTCCTTTCGTATGCATCGTTAATTTGCTTGGCCGCAATGACCTCCACGTCGGAGACAATTCCGTGCTCGCCACAGTAATCTAACATCTCTTGAGTCTCCCTGATGCCACCGATAACCGATCCGACCAAACGTCTGCGCTTAAATAACAGCGGGAACGGATTTAATCCGAAGCTCTCCGGGGATGCTCCAACTAAAATCATAGTTGAGTCGCGCTTAAGAAGATTAATTAAGGAGTTTATGTCATGCACAGCAGCTACGGTGTCAATCAGAAAGTCGAAGGTATTTACAACTTTCTGCATCTCTGACTCGTTTCTACTCACAACAAATTCATGTGCCCCGAGCCGCTTGGCATCGTCTTTCTTACTGGGTGACGTAGAGATCACTGTCACATCAGCTCCCATCGCTACTCCAAATTTAACGGCCATGTGTCCTAAGCCGCCGAGTCCAACCACCCCAAGCCTTTGACCTCGGGATAAATTCCAATGTCGGAGTGGTGACCAAGTAGTAATTCCGGCACAAAGTAGCGGAGCAACGGCTGAAAGTTCCAACGATTTTGGGATGTTTAAGGCATAACTTTGATCGACTACGATCTGGTTAGAGTACCCGCCGTATGTCGGGGTCTTTAAGTCAGATTCAAGTCCGTTATAAGTCAGAGCGAGGTGCCCCTCGCAGTACTGTTCTAGCCCTTCTGAGCAACTCGTGCAGCTCCGACAGGAATCCACGAAACAACCTATCCCCGCTAAACTTCCGACCTTAAATTTCGTAACTTGAGATCCTACTTTTGTCACTCGACCGACAATCTCATGACCCGGAACCATCGGAAAAATCGCATCGCCCCACTCCGCACGCGCCTGATGAATGTCTGAATGGCAAATTCCGCAATATGAGATCTCTATTAATATATCCCTCTCACCTAGCTCACGACGTTGGAACTTAAATGGCTCAAGCTTCTTTCCGGCGGTTAACGCGGCATACCCTTTACAATCAATCATAAATATCTCCGTGGTTATCTTTTCAAGGAAACATAATCTATCCATGCAGATAGCAAAACAAATTTCAATCGAAATTTTAATAGTCGCCCCCTACCCTTATTTAACCTTTCGGCGCATAATTCATCCGATAATTTATCCTTGTTTGTGTCGTTTAGTAGTAGGGGTAACTCTTGGAAAGTCGTATTGATCTAACGTCTGGTGATATAGAGGATCTGCGTTTACCTGGGGTCGAAGTTACACAATCTGAGAATCTTCTAGACTCGATCCCAACAGTTCGATTTCGCGATAGTGACGAATTTTGCGCGGTTCATTTTCGAATCAATGGCAAAGACTTCGTTCGAGGAACTGAGCGAGTTCACTTGGCCATAGTTGCAGCGTTCGAGGATGAATTAGCTGCTAGTGGTATAACTTCAGTAGAAACCAGTGCGAATTTAGAAATTCTTGGGGGTGGGCTGATACGAATGCCGAAAGATAATATAATAGTCGTAACTTCGCACTCGGAAACTTGCAGTGGTTTTGATGAAGAGCATGTGGCTAGGATCCTTAAAGAAGAGTTCCCGGATCATCTGATCTTGACGGGAACCCTTCCAGGATAATTAATAAGAGAGACTATTCGACTTCGTCAGTGGTCTCGCCGTCTTCTAACTTTATGCTACGCCGCTTATTTCGAGAAGATTTAGCCTTAGGCTTCGGAGGCGGGCGAGGGCTATCGTGGTGTCAGCCGATCTCGAAATCCTTAGTGAATAGCTTGACCTCTGATTAGATCACGCTGCAAGTACTTTTATCTCTGCTTTCTTTTTTGATTGTCGCTTCGGTTTAATCACGATCTCCACCTCTTGGTTAAGCGCGTTCAACAGGCGAAATAATCTATCAATCGAAAATCCATCGATCTTTCCACGTAAGAGATTAGAGACTTTTGGTTGATCAATTCCAAGGAGTTTGGCAGCTTCGGTCTGGTTGAGTGCCTTTTCTTGTAAAATCTTTGAGATCCTAAAGACAAGTGCTGACTTAGTCTGCAGCTCTTCTCCGTCACGAAAGCCAAGATCTGAAAATATGTTGCCAGAAGATTCAGATATCGTAGATTCGGGTTTTCTCTTCATGTTTTTCACAGATATAAAACAGTTCTAGTCACTTTTGTTTGAATACCTTGTAGTCTTCCTCAGCAAGCCTTAGCCTAGCCCTGACAAGATCAATCTCCTTTTTCAGTGTTAAGATTCCGCATTTCGACTTTTTTAAAACACGTGAAGTACATAAATAATTTCTTCAAACCTTACCGTGTAGATACCTCTATATGTACTTCGATCGTGATCCTCAACAATTTCCAGTACCCCGGCGCCACCAAAACCCTTGAGCGGTTTTGCGTCCGGATGCTTTCCACCCCTTTGGGCTTGGTCTAAGGCAAAGCCCATTACCCGGCGAACATCTTTCGGTAAGCCTTTTAAGTCCTTATAGCTCGCCCCAACAAACCTAAGACTCTTAAATCCTCCTTTCATATTATGCCAGATTTGATATAATTGATCAACTAATCTTTCGGGACCTCCGTGTTAGCTTGGGGCTTTCATGATCTCATTCTAGGAACTGACTGAGAGGTGATTCCTTGTATTCCTTTCACTGACACCCAATTCTCATCTCTCCCCCCGTTGGTTCTCAACTAGCACCTAATTGCGTACCTCTCTATTGGGTGTTCGATGGATTTCACAAAAAGTTGCTCCTCATTAGCCTCAGCGACTGCGTGTAGCTCTCACAATCGGTTATTTCCGGAAATAATGCAGATTTCACGCAACTTTCCTTTAATTCGACTGATAGATCTTACGTGAACAATATAAATGAGATTCCACCGCGCGACCGTCCACGCGAAAAGTTACTAGCCAATGGCGCATCCTCTCTTCGCTGCGATGAGCTTTTGGCCGTTATTCTAGGCAGCGGTGGAAAAGGCTGCGGGGTGTTAAGTCTCGCCAAAAAAGTCCTAGAACTAATCGACCAAAAAAACGGCAGCCTTACTCACCAACATCTATTAGAGATCCCTGGAATCGGTTTGGCCAAAGCATCTCTCATTTCCGCTGCGCTAGAATTTGCAAGACGAAGGATAAGACCAGAGGGCGTAAGAATTCGTGAGGCCAAAGATGTGCTGCCGCTACTCCAACATCTGGCTGATAGAAAACAAGAGCACTTCATTGTGATTTCCCTAAATGGAGCCTATGAAGTTATTGCCACAAGAATTGTGACAGTCGGTCTAGTAAACCTCTGCCAGATCCACCCGCGTGAAGTCTTTTCTGATCCGATCTCCGATCGCGCCTGCGCCGTTATTGTGGCGCATAATCACCCCTCAGGGGAGCTGAAAGCGAGCACTGAAGATCTTGAGGTAACTAAGCGACTACGCAGCGCCGGAGATATTCTTGGTATTAAGGTCTTAGACCATATTATTTTTAGTAAGCGGGGGTTTATAAGCCTTCAGGAGCACGGGTTATGAAATGCTGCCTAACTTCAGAGCTCCGCCTGATGCTTACTTAGCATTAGCGCATCATAAAACATGGTCCAAGGCCGCAAACTTTCACCCAGCTCGACTTCGACGCTAGGATGAAGAGCTGCGGTCGGGCCTCCACTCCATCCGGCAGACCTAGAAGCAAGTCTGATCGATAGCTCTAACACTGACTCCGAATTAATAAAGGGACTCAAGGCCGCAACATTTGCAGCTGTCGCTCTATAAATGAAACTACTCCTCTCTTCATCTAGAAGCATGCAGCTAACTTTCAATCCCGGGTTACCCTTCTCAAGGTCAACTAGAGCGAATCTTAATTTTCCTCCAGCTTCGTACCCTATAGATTCAGTGAGCGCTTCCTTACAAAGTCTACCCCAATCAGGGATATTCGGAGGAGCAGTAAAACAGCTTAAACAGAAGGCCTGCGTTGCACGTTCAATCAGTGGAACTTTCCCTGGGCATAACGCTTCAAGTTGCCATATTAATCCGCTAAGAGCCTCGGAACCTCCACTAATATCGCCCGGACTTAGTGCGGTCTTCATGAGCTCTATGAACTGATTAACTTTGCCGTTAAGTTCCGTTACACACGCCGGCTTAAACTCACAACTCGCCCAAAGGTTTCCGAGGCGATCTGCAAACCCACGCTCAGCACCACGCATGATCGCTTCTTCTCTTTTATTCTGAGCTGGGGTTCTACCCTCCCCTTCATCCAGTGGAACCATGAGTTGACCCGAAAATGATGCTTAACCGAGGAAAGCGTGTCATTTTACGGGGTTCAATGTCAAGTTAAGCAGACATAATCGGATCCAACTCCAAAGCCACCACGACTAGTAATACAAGAACATTTTATTAAACTATATGCCGTTGCAATTAGGAGACTAGCGGCTGTAAACTTCCAACCGTTAGCGCCACCGTGCGACCACAGAAATGCATAAGTACCCCCTGAACTAGGGGTGGTTGAAAGATATTAAAGTGAATACTGGGCCGGTAGATCCATTGGGCCCCGGGTCAGAACGCTCCGGGGATAAAAAACCAGAAACAAGTAGCGTAGAGGCGCCGTTTTCTGCGGTCAATTTCGAATTCTCAGCGGCCGAGCGAGGAAGAATCGTTCCTGCTGACTTGCGCGAGGACTTAGCTAAAAAGATTGCTCAAGGACTCGAGCAACTAAAACTGTTTCAGCCAGGTATTGGGCAACGCTCCGCTGGAATTGAATGGGAGCTCGCTCTATGTGATCGCTGGACAGGGGAACCATCACCGACCGGTGTTGCGATTAGGGAAGAAGCAGAGAGGGATCGTCATTCACGATCCTTTCCAGGGTCATTTACCAATGAATTCGCACGCTACAACGTCGAGTCAAACTTAGCGCCGCTAATTGATTTTGGGCCGGATTTTTTGAAAGTACTGCATTCTTATTATCTCGAGCATTTGAGAACTTTGGATCGAATCGCTGCCAAAAATGGTTCAAGTCTTGTCTCGGTTGGCATAATGCCCTCAATTGAACTTCGTAATCTATCGGCTGAATGGATAACACCCAAAGCGCGCTGTTTGGATCTAGATACAAATTTAAGGGCTTACGCCGAGGAAGTTGAGCCGAAGCTAAGCTTTGTAGTGCGAAGTGATCGCGGCTTATTTGCCGTTAGCGTCTCAAGGGAAGGTTTAAGAATTTCTCACCCCGAGGGGCATTTTACTTTCGATACCACTCAGCGCGAGATGGTCAGATATAATGCCTTAGATACGAGTCAGCAGTTGCACTGGGGAGTAAAAAATCAAGAAGATTATGTTCGTGATTTTAGATTGGCCGAGTTAATCACTCCTCTGATGGTTGGATGCTCAGCTAACTCTCCGCTTGTACTCGGCCACGCTACCGGCCTAAAAGAGAACAGGGTAATGATCTATGCCGCGAATCTCCATCCGGCTCGAGTATTTTACTCCAGTAACTGGATTGAATCTCCGCTTGGTCAAATAGAGGACGTGGCGCAGCTTGCTCCAATTCTAGAACCCGCTCGTGGGGGTAAGGACTCTAGTAAGCCGCTTACTCCACTCC